>NSLH01000040.1 GCA_002763895.1 [Chlorobium] sp. 445 | reverse complement strand
CTGTTGTTAGTATGATTAAGAATGCTGCTGACACTTGCTTCTGCGATTTGCGAAAATCGGGAGATTTTATCGAACTTTACGAACAACCGATAAAAACTTTCAAGACCATCTCACGTACAAACTTATGCAGCCTTGAAGGATGTTCAAGAATGCAGTGCAGTTAATTTGTTCGTTTTAGAAAGCAAGAACACCTGCAGTTCCTTACGTGCAGTCGCAACAAGTACCATAGGCAATAACAATATCTAATGCTCAAAGAAACAATGCAAATCTCGCTCAAAAAACTTGAACTCATCAAACGCTATGCACGTGAGGCCTATCCGTATGAATGCTGCGGCGTGCTTGTCGGTATTGTAGAGCGCCATTACGATTTGAGCACCGAGAATATCGTCTTAGAAGTTGCGCCTTGCGAAAACATCTATCAAGGCGATAAGCGCACAGGCTTTGAAATTTCCGCATTCGACATGTATGATATTGCGCTTACCGCACAGCGTGCTGGGTTGCAAGTGCTTGGCACTTATCACTCTCACACGCAGACGAGCGCTATACCTTCTGCCATGGATTTTGACTTTCTGCCTGCCGAACACTCTCTGATGATTCTTGCCGTTACTGGACGCGTTGTCTATGAAATTCGCTCATTTAGCCGTACGCGTCAGAGTTTAGGCTTTGATGATATTTTCGAAGAACAAGTGCGTTTGCGTCTTTAGCGCTCTACCGTAGAAACCGGTCTGAAATAAACTGAATTCCTACATATGTTGTTTTAAGTTGTCTAAGACATTATAACTTTTTCATTTGAGCCTTGAATGCCTAACAATATGCTTGCTCCCCTCGAGAGTTCTGCAACAACGCAAAAGCGTCAGGGCGTGCTTTCGCTCATCGGTCAAACTCCACTTGTGCGTCTTCATAAACTTCCTGCGCTATGGGGCATTAGCGAGCGTGTAGAGCTTTATGGCAAGTGTGAGTTTATGAATCCGGGCGGTAGCGTCAAAGATCGTCCTGCCCTAAACATCATTGAAACCGCAGAAGCGCAAGGGTTGCTTACGAAAGACAAAATTTTGCTTGATGCCACAAGTGGCAATACAGGTATTGCATATGCCATGATTTGTGCAGTCAAGGGCTACAAGGTTCAGCTCTGCATGCCAGCTTCAGCTTCGCCGGAGCGCAAACGTATCTTGCAAGCCTATGGTGCAGAAATCATCTACACGCCAGCTTCTGAATCATCTGACGGGGCGATCCTCAAAGCACGCGAACTTTACGCTGAACATCCTAACAAGTACTTTTATGCTGACCAATATAGCAACGACGCCAACTGGCAAGCACATTTTCACGGCACTGGTATTGAGCTTTGGGAACAAACACGCGGGCGCATTACGCATTTTGTAGCTGCTATTGGCACAAGCGGGAGTTTTATTGGTACCTCACGCCGCTTGAAGCAATTTAATCCTGCTGTGCAATGCATTGCAGTTCAACCTGATGTCGCTGTGCATGGCATTGAAGGCATTAAGCACTTGGAATCAGCGATGGTACCGAAAATCTATGACCCTTCTGTGCCCGATGCGTTTATTGAGGTCTCAACCGAAAAAGCCTATGAATTTGCCAAGCGCTTGACTGCAGTGGAAGGGCTTTTTGTTGGCATCTCTGCAGCTGCAAATGTCTATGGGTCGCTTACCATAGCCAAAGATCTCTCTGAGCGTGGTCAATCTGCTGTGATTGTCTTTATTCTTTGCGATGGCGGGATGAAATATCTCTCCGAACATTTTTGGGATAAGCCTCTTGCCTAATGTCAGCTCTGCTGAGCAGAAAACTGCACTGCATCGTGAAGGTCTCCTCCACACCGTCGGCATTAAAGTACGGTGCAAAGAGTTAGTTTGCTATTTAGCGTCTGCAATTTGAGAGTGTTTCTGTTTTGCTTAGCATAGAGCCTCCAAAGATATTCCCTACCTAGCGCGCCACTTAAGCAGAGCATTTGTTTTTGTATATTTTCTTTAACAGTGATTCGGCTAAGCGTTGCCGTTTGTGAAAGGAGTAGATTATGTCGCCAAAAGATTTCGTGGATTTTTATGCGGCGCTGGGCGTCTCACCAACGGCTACAGACGAAGAAATTCGCCGTGCCTACATTGAGCGCATCAAAACCGTTCACCCCGACACACTCATAGACCTTTCTGCTAAAGCACGTGAAAAAGCAGAGGAAACCGCCCGCTTACTTAACCGTGCTAAAGAAACGCTGCTTTCGCCTTCGCATCGACAGGCGTATGACGAGTTTTATCAGCGTGTTTCTCGCTCGTCATCTCAATCTTACACTTCGGCATCAGGTGCGACTGGACGCATGCGTTACGATCGCAGTCGTTTTGCACCAAAGCACAATGTCAATCTTGGCACTATTCTTTTTGGCATTGGGCTCGCTTACATTTTGTTTGCTTCTGTTGGTCTTGTCTGGCGCGGGGTAATGACAAAAGGCGGGGTTGTGCGCATCGCTGAAGCTGAGCCGGTCTCTGCACTCTCTGCCCCGCTGGCGCAACTTCGCATCGCTTCACCACCGATTGCACTTGCTCTCTCTGAAAAAGATACCTTGCTCTACGTGCTTTATGCCGACTCTCCTCGCCTTGAAGCATGGCGACTGCCTGCACTTCAGCGCGTTTGGAAAAATGACCTACCTTTTGCTGCAACTATGCTTGCCGCTCAAGCCGATCGCTTTCTTGCTGCATCTAACACGCAACTTGCCTTTGGACACCTTCACTCATCAGATGCACCGCATGTTGTCTCTGCACATCAACGTCAGATTCATGCTCTTGCCTTTTCACCCGATGCAGTGCGCTTTGCTACATGCAGTGGCGATCAAACCATTAAAGTCTGGAATTGGCGAAGCGGTGCCCTCGAACGCTCTTTTGTGCCAAGTGGAAAAGAAATTTTCTCCGTTGCTTATGTCCCCGATGGCAATCTGATTGCTTTCGCTGATGACCGCTGGCTTAGAACATGGTCGTGGAAAAATGGCACAGTTCGTCGTCTGACACAGCATCGTGATAAAATTTTGCATATCTGCTGCTCACCTGAATGGATTGCCTCAGCAAGCGAAGGCGGTGAAATTCGACAAACACATCGAGCTACAGGCGCTGCAAAACATATCGGTCAAGAATCTGGCCAAATTACCTCTCTTACTTATAGCCCTGATTACCGCTTTCTGCTCACGAGCAATTCCGATGGGCGACTGCGTCTGTACGATACAGAGACTTTCAAACTTGTCTATACTTGGAATGCACACTTAGGCAAAGCCGTCATGGCGCGCTTTTCGCACGATGGAAAAACAATTTACTCAGCTGGTGAAGATAGTACCATTCGGCTTTGGAATCTGCCTACTCACCTGCTTTCAGCATTGAACACTAAATCACCATAAAGTTACGCAGTTATGAAAATCACATTCTTTGATTCACATACATTTGAGCGAGAATTTCTCATCAAAGCTGCCCAGAATCGGTATGAACTTAACTTTTTGAAATTGCAACTTAGCCCTGAGACGGTTGAACTTGCACGCGGCTCTGACATCGTTTCGCTCTTTGTCAATGACGATGGTTCTGCACCAATTTTAGAAAAACTTGCTTCATTTGGTATCAAGTATATTGCACTGCGCTCTGCAGGATTTAATCACGTTGATCTTGAGAAAGCGCGCGAACTTGGCATTCGTGTAGCAAATGTTCCTGCTTACTCACCCTATGCCGTTGCCGAGCATACCGTGGCGCTGATGCTTGCACTCAATCGCAAATTAACTCGAGCGCATAACCGCGTGCGTGATTCGAATTTTTCTCTCACCGGACTTGTCGGCTTTGACATGAATGGCAAAACGGCTGGCATTATTGGTACAGGTAAAATCGGTGCTGTCGTTGCCAAAATTTTGCACGGTTTCGGATGCCATTTGCTTGGCTACGATCCTTATCCTGACCCTTCACTTACCGAGCAGTATGGCTTGCACTATGTTGATCTTGACACACTCTGCCGTGAAAGCCACATTATTACCCTGCACTCACCGCTGACGCCTCAGACGCACTACATTATCAATGAAGAGACCATTTCAAAAATGCGCAACGGCGTCATGCTCATTAACACCAGTCGTGGCGGGCTCATCAAAACGGAGGCGGCACTTAATGCACTGCGCTCTGGTAAAATTGGCTACCTAGGCTTAGATGTCTACGAAGAAGAAAAAGGCGTCTTTTTCTATGATCGCTCCAGCACCGTGCTGCAAGATGAAATTCTCTTGCAACTTCTTTCATTTCCGAATGTGCTCATTACGAGCCATCAAGCCTTTCTGACAGATACAGCGCTTAGCAATATTGCTGAGACAACTTTTGAAAACATTAACGCTTGGGCAAGGGGTGAAGAAAGTCCAAACGAACTTTCTCTAAAGCCTCTGCCGGTTTCGTAATTTTGTAACGCGTTTTTCAAGGAGAATGATTATGAGCGTTCGCAATCATTTTGTCGATCTCTACGCGGAGTTAGGTCTGACGCAGCAGGCGACAGAAGAAGAAATCCGCGCCGCTTACAAGACACTCATCAAAGAGACACACCCTGACAAGTTTCAAAATGCCTCTGCGCGTGAGCGCGAAAGAATCGAGCGGCGCGCTCAGCGTTTGAATGAGGCTAAAAACATCTTGCTCGATGCCGAAAAACGCCGTCAATACGATGAACTCTACAAACAGCATCTTGCTGAAGCAGTTGCTTTTGCTGCCAAAGCCGGTTACGATGGCTCCACTTACAATGAATATGTCTCGCATATGCAGAGCATTCAAAGTTGGAACCAGCGTTTCGGCTCATCATCTCGTGCTCGACCGCTCATTTTCGTCTTGCTGTTTGTTATGGCTGTGATTTCACTCTTCTGGCGCTTTGTCAATCCCGAAGAATTTGGTAAGCCCGCCCCTGCCGCTGAAACTCCAACGCTGACTTTCGCTGATGAAGTCTATCGTGCTAATGCCGTTACACAATCCATTGCCCTGC
This sequence comes from [Chlorobium] sp. 445, assembly GCA_002763895.1. Lineage (NCBI taxonomy): Bacteria > Pseudomonadati > Chlorobiota > Chlorobiia > Chlorobiales > Chloroherpetonaceae > [Chlorobium] sp. 445. The sequence goes on along the minus strand of NSLH01000040.1, from coordinate 12,334 downwards.
TAAACGACGGCAAGATGCTTGCTGCTGTTGCAAGTTATCGTGGTATTGTAGGCTGGTCGGTTCAGCATCCGGAAGATGTACAGTTGCTTTATGCCGATAGCACGGCTGTCTCACTTGCAGCATTTGGCAACCAACTTGTACTTGGCACGATGCGCGGCAACCTTCACTTCTTCGAAGTCAAAGACCGTTCGCTTGTTCTCACACGCACACTTCCAGCACACCAGAGTGTCATTACCTCGGTTCAATTTAGCCACGATGGCAAACTGCTCGTTACATCAGGCTGGGATAAAACCGCAAAGGTATGGGACGCTGAAACAGGCGAACTTTTGCGCACTCGAATGGGTATTGCTTTCCCAATCTATTCTGCGGTTTTCACCGAAGATGATCGTCAGATTGCTTTCACAAATGATCAACAAGTGATGATTTGGAATTGGCGCGATGGTCAACTGAAGAATATCGGACTGCACCGCAAGCGCTTGCTGACAATGAGTGCAACGCGTGACTGGGTGCTTTCAGCTGGTGAAGATCGCATTGCAAAAGTTACACACATCAGCACCGGCACGGTTCGAGCTACAGAGCCAGAACCTATGTCCATTTTATCGGTTGCTTTCAGCCCAAAGGGCAATATCTTTGCTACAGCTAATGCAGATGGCTTCGTGCGCATCTATGCCACAGCCTCATGCCGCAAATTGGACATCATTGCCGCACACGCTTCCGCATCAGGTAAAGGCAAAGCCACAGACGTTACCTTCTCCAGCGATGGTAAAATCCTGTATTCGGCGGGGGCAGATAGCTCAATCAAGGCGTGGGATATGGCAAAACATCTTAATCTGCCTTAAGCCGAATATGCGATACGATAATTTTAATAAGTTACGCAAACCTTTGTGCGATTTGCGTGCTCGAGCGCACAGTTTCACCCAATGCTATTCGTAGACCAGTTCTGCCGTAGAATTTTTTTCTCTAATCTAATCGATAAGCGTATGCATCTCTCTGCGTTTTCTTTCTTGCTCTTTGCACTTGCTTTTCTCTCCTCCAGTATTGCTTTTTCGCAAAAGGTCTACACCAAGCGCGATAACAGCCAAGTGCGCAATGGCGCAGGATCATACTACAAACTTATCGCCACACTCAACGCCAACACAGAACTTACGTTGCTTGAGAAAGGCAATCGCTGGGTCAGAGTGGAACTGCCGGACAAAAAGACAAAGGGCTGGATTGCTGAAAATTGTCTGGTAGAAAAGCAGTTGCCAAGCACGAAAATTCTGACGAAGTGGAACTCAGCGCAAGCCTCACGTGCAGCCGTTGCAGCTGCCGTCAAAGGTTTTGCCAAACGCTCCAAGAAATTCACGGATAAAAATCTTGACATCATTTTAGACCAGAGTTTCAATGAGTTCAGTGATAGAGAGTTTAATGCGTTTAAGCGCGAGTTGCTCTCGCAAGGGATACGCAGTACGGTCTCATTCTCTTCACTTGGACTTGAAACACCGCAGTACGATGCTCGTCTCAATGAGCTTACTGTTGGTGCAAGCATTGCCACACGCCTTGCTTCTGAATTTGGCATTATTGAAGATGCTCGCCTTTGCAAGTATGTCAATATGATTTGTGCCGCCATTGTAGAGCAAACCCCATTCTATGATTGGGATTTTAGCGTCTTTATCTTACAAGATGAAACCATCAACGGCTTTGCATGTCCGGGCGGATACATCTTTCTGACCAAAGGCATGATTGATGCCTGTCAAGATGAATCTGAACTTGCAGCGGTCATCGCTCATGAAATCGCCCATGTCATTCGCCGACACGGCATGGAAGAACTCACCAAACGCATGACAAAAATTAAAGCGGCACAAGCCTTTGACGAACTGCAAGAAGAAATGGAAGAAGAGATGGATGAGAGTGAGCAAGAACTCGAAGAAATTGCTGAAGCATCCTACGAGCGTACTGTGCGCAAGCGCCTGATGAAATACGAGTTCGAAGCCGATCGTTATGGCGCCTTCCTTGCAGCACAAGCAGGCTATGATCCTTACGGCATGATTCGCATTAGCCAGACAGTAGCCATTGAGCAAGCTAAAATGAGCGAACCAAAGTATAGCTCGGAATACTTCGCACCAGATGATGCACGTGAGCGTATTCAACAAATCAAAGCATTCGTCTCTAAGAATTATAAGCCAACAACAAAAGGTCGCTTGAAAGAGCGTTTTTGTGCGCAATACACGATAACCTCAGGCTTATCTCACTCTCTTTTAATGGGGCACAACGCGTGCCCCTATTTTTTCAGAGCCACAAAAAAACTTATCTTATATTTTCGTACAACTAAACTTTGCTTTCACTATGTCGCATCGCACTCTCTTTACTCTGCTTTTTTCCGTGATGCTTGGCAGTGTGTATCTTGCGCCGTGCCACACTGCGCTTGCACAACCTGCACCAAAGGCGTTCAAAGTTGATTCTACCACACAAGCAGCGCTCAATGCCGATAAAAAAGCCAATGAACTTTATGCTAAAGTCAAAGCCATCGAGGAAAGCGGCAAGGCTACGGAGAAGAAAGCAGAGCTTATCAAAGCCTACATGGAATTTGCAAACTATATGACCTTCTCTGCGCCTGTTCCGCCAAACATCAAATATCGTCCTGCTCTGAAAGCCTATCGACGCGTTTTAGAACTTGAGCCAAACCATGCAGAAGCACAAAAGAATAAGAAGCAAATCGAAGAGATTTACACCGCAATGGGTCGTCCTATTCCGCAAGATTAGCGCTTCAGACTTCTCTTTTTGTCCCTTGATGCTACGCATAGCATTGAAGTATATTTAGCTTTCAAACTTGCTCTGTAGAGTAGAACTTTGGCTCGATGCGCGCCTTTTTTTTTGTTAGCATTTGCTTGCCTCTTTGCACCGTGCGCATTTTCGCAGTCTTCCCCTTCTTTTGCTTCTGACATTCGCCTTATTGAATCTTCTGAGCAAGGTCTGACACTCGAGTTCAAGCCAGCGTGGTATGATGGCTCGACGCGCCTCATCAATGCCCAGCCCTTTCTTGACCTGTCTTTTTTCGGCGCTTTGCATAGGCACGATCGTATAGGTCTAGCGATGCAACCGTTTCGCTCTGTGCCAATTGCTGTGCCGTCAAGTTCAAAGCCTACAATTGAAATTCTTGCAGCAGAGAGTGAAACGCTGCCTAACACCTTACTTTTGCCTCTACCCGAAGAAAATGCTCGTACAAAGGAGCGCGTTTACAAACTTTCGCCAAAGTATTTTACCAAATCTTCTTTTGCACTTGCTGAAATTTCTCCGCCTGCTGTGATGCGTGGCGTGTTTGTTTCGTTCCTTTCGCTTTATCCTCTGCACTTCAATCCCGAGACACAAAGCATTAGCAAATTTACGCGCATTGTTGTCAAGGTTACTTTTGCGCCTTCATCAATGCCGCCTCTATTGCCGTTCGATGCAGCACAGCCTGATGAGTTTCTTTTAGGTGTGGTCAATCGTAGCGTTGCACCGAAATTTGTTGCACGCGCGCCACACTCCACTATGCCTTTGTCTATAGCTCAAACCACAAGCGCTACACAGAGCGTTTTGCGGTCAGGTCGATTTTACAAACTTGAAATCCGCGAAGAAGGACTTTATCGCTTAGATCGTGCTTATTTGGAATCCATCGGTATCAATGTTGCAAGCGTGAATCCACGCCGCATCAAGATTTACCAAAATGGAGGTGAAGAATTAGATACGCGTCTTAGCACACCGAGACCTGCCGATTTGAAAGAATGCGCAATTTTTGTGGCGGGTGAAGATGATGAACGCTTCGATGCAAATGACTTTGTGCTTTTCTATGCCAAAGCTGCTTCTGGTGTCAAGTATGACACACTCTCTGATCGGCTCTCGCACTATCTTAATCGCATGTCGAATTCCGCTTTTGTCTTTCTGGCACTTGATGGTGAAAATGGCAAGCGCATTGTCTCACATCGCTCGTTTGAAAGTCCTTCTGCCATTGAGCCCAGTGTTTTTCAGACCCTCTCGTTTGTAGAAAATGATCGCATCAATTTTTCTAACACAGGTATCAATTTTTTTGATAGTCCGCTTAATACAAGTCGTACACGCACGACGTACCAACTCAGCGCAGTGGGGATAGACCGTACTCAAGCTGTTCGATTTCGTGCAAAATTCATTGCGGCAACTACTGCTAGTGCTACCTTTACAATACGTGAGAGTGGTACGCTCATTGCCGAGCGCGATATAAGCATCACGCAAAATTTAGATGCGTACATTTTTGGTTCTGCTTTTACAATTGATCAAAGCCTTCCTGGTACAGTCATCCAAGGTGAGCAAACGAGTACAGAAATTGTCTTTGGCACAACATCTGAAACTTCGAACCTTTATCCTGATTGGATTGAGCTTTTCTACTTTCGCCGGTTTATTGCGCAAAATGATTTTTTGAAGTTCAATTCTCTTGTGGGGCTTACGTCAGCGCAAGCGGTGCGCTATCGAGTCGAGGGCTTTACGGCAGTGCCAACAGTTTGGGATATTACAGACCTTGCTAATGTGGTACGCATTCCCGGAGACGCAACGAGCACCACTGTTCGCATCACGCAAAATGAATCGCCACGCGTGTATCGTGAATATGTGGCTTTTTCTGACCGCACTATCTTTCGCCGACCTGCTTCAGCACAGCCTGTTGCAAATCAAAACTTGCGAAGTCTTGCCGACGCAAATAATCCCAATGCGTTTCCTGAATACATTATCGTCTATGGAGAAGATTTTCGTGCGGAGGCAGAACGGCTTGCGCGATACCGCAGCGACCGTGCGCGCTTAGGCGATCTAGCTTTGCGCAGCATAGCAATTGAAGTTGGACAGATTTACAATGAGTTCTCAGGGGGTAAACAAGATTTCACTGCAATTCGAGATTTTGTCAAACTGCTCTACGACGCTGCCCCTCTGAATCGCAAGCCGAAATATCTCTTGCTTTTTGGCGACGGCGATTGGGATTATCGAGATATCACTGGACGGCGCTATTCCAAAGTACCTGTTTATGCCTCAGAAGAAAGCCTATTTGAACTTTCTTTTGCGGCTACGACGGACGACTATTTCGTTGCAGTTGATGGCTTTGACTTTTTACCCGACCTTGCTGTCGGTCGCTTTACGGTACAATCGCCCAGTGAGGCGCGTATTGCTGTCGATAAAACGATTGAATATGAAACGACAGCGGAGCAAGGTGACTGGCGTAATCGTGTGGCATTTGTTGCTGATGATGGTCCAAATGGAAACAAACCATCGGACTTTAATCAATTTGCACGCGATAGTGAGAACACAATTGAGGCAATGCGCCGTGTTGCACCGTACATTAATCCTGTTAAAATCTACGCCTCGTTTTTCCGTGCTGAAGCAGCCGCTGGCGGGGTGCGTCGTCCAGGTGCTGCACGAGAGATTATCACGCAACTTAACCGTGGGGCTTTAATCATCAATTACATCGGGCATGGCAATCCCAGCGTATGGGCAGCAGAACGCATTTTTGATCCTGCAACATCGTTGCCACAACTGACCAATAGAGAGCGTCCCACACTTTGCATCACCGCCACATGTGATTTTGGCAGAAATGACGACCCTAATCGACAAAGCGGCGCCGAGCAAATGTTTGTCTTGCCGTCAGCTGGTGCCAGTGTGCTCATTCCAACCAATCGTTCAATTTTTATCGCTAGTGGTTCGGCTTACCCGCCTTTGCTTTTCAGGCGACTTTTTGAGCGAGATGCTAATCAAGCACTCATACCACTTGGAATTGCACTGCTGCGCTTTAAGTTGGATTTATTCAATGCAGGTGATGCTGAGAAGTTTTATCTCTTAGGCGATCCAGCTCTACGTTTAGGAACAGGACGCACACTTGCACGAATTGATTCTCTTAATGGCATTGCACTACCTACTTCCGGTCTGCTCACACTCAATGCCCTTTCGCGTGTTACACTCTCTGGTTCAGCACGCTTGCCTTCAGGTGCGCTCAATTCGACGTTCAATGGGACAGCCTCGGTTTTGGTATTTGATGCGCCTCGTCAAGCTGCGGCTGATCATGAAGGGCGCGGCACGATTGATGAATTCTATGATGTGCAAAATGCTTTGATTTATCGTGGTCTGACACCTGTTCGCAATGGACGTTTCCGCATCAACTTTGTGGTGCCAAAAGATATTAGTTACGACAGTGTCAAAGTGGGTAAAGTCAGTGTTTATCTTTGGCAAGAGAATACAGAGCCACGTGAGCTTTTTGCGACATCCTCAGGTAGCTTTGAGGAGTTTGTGGCTACTGGCACGAACCCTGATGCACCGCTTGATGCGCGCGGTCCTGATATGACACTTTACCTCAACGATCCGAGTTTTGTCTCTGGTGGTGTTGTGGGGTCGCAACCGACTTTCATTGCGGAGCTTTCCGATGAAAGCGGTATCAATCTTGCGCAAGGCATTGGGAATGCGCTCACACTGATTTTGAATGATGACGAACGCAATCCTATTATTCTCAACGATTTTTATCAAGCGCGCTCAGAGAGTTTCACCGAAGGTGAAGTGCGCTACACTTTCCCCAAACTGCGTGATGGGAATTACACGTTGCGCTTTAGAGCGTGGGATAGCTACAATAATTCTTCTGAAAGAGAACTTTCTTTTGTGGTGCGCGATGCTTCGCAACTGAGTGTAAAATATGCACTCAATTTTCCGAATCCTACGCGTGGTCCTACCTCGTTTTTCATCTCACACAATCAAGCTGGTGAGCAAGTGGAGACGCGGATTAAAATTTACACTATCGCTGGTCGACTCATTAAAACGCTTGAATGTACCGAAACATCAGCGCCTTCTCTCATTCGATTGGATTGGGACGGTCGAGATGACGATGGTAGCGAACTTGCTAACGGCATCTATCTCTACAAAGTGATTTTGAAACATTTACAGCGTAATGAACACATTGAGATTGTCGAAAAACTTGCTATTGTACGCTGACAATCTCATGAGCGCTTTAGTCCCTGTCATTTTCTTCTCTTGATATGCTTTGAAGGCGATTTAACCGATAATTTTAGTAAGTCTTCATGCTTGCAAGACTTTGTTTTTCAGCGATTCAGTGCAACTCCATGCCTTCACCTCCCTACTGCTTACAAAAACATTGTAGTTTTGACTGAAAAAGATTTTAGATGCCGTACTAAAAAGTTGCTAAATGCTTCAATGAAGTATGAGCCACATTTACGATGAAAACCAAGCTCACAACCTCCGTATTGGAGGCAGCGCGCTTTATTCTGAAAGGTGAATTAGTGGCATTTCCGACAGAGACGGTGTACGGATTGGGGGCGAATGTATTTGAAGAGCCTGCTATCAAGAAAATTTTTGAGGTAAAAGGTCGTCCGACTGACAATCCACTTATAGTTCATATTGCGCACTTTTCAGAACTAGGCTTGCTTGCTAAGCGTTTGACGCCAAACGCCGAGAAGTTCATTGAACATTTTTCCCAGGTCCTCTGACCGTGATTTTACCGCGCAGCAAGTTTGTGCCTAAAATCGTTTCAGCAGGGCTAGATACTGTAGCTGTGCGAATGCCTGCGCATCAGGTGGCGCATCGTTTTTTGGAAGCCTGTGGCGTGTCAATTGCTGCACCTTCAGCAAATCTTTCTGGTCGACCGAGTCCAACCACGTGGCAAGCGGTCAAAGCGGATTTAGACGGCAAAATCAGCTGCATCTTGAAAGATGAGCAAAGTGAGATTGGACTGGAGTCGACGGTTGTAGATTGCACAGGTAAAACGCCTTTGGTCATGCGCCTTGGGGCGGTAGCGCTCGAAGCTCTGCAAACGGTTGTACCTGAAACGAAACTCTACAAGCCAAAGAAACTTGCTACGCCAAAAAGTCCGGGCATGAAGTATCGTCATTATGCACCGCATGCGCATGTTGCCATCATTCGCTCACCGGGGGAGATAGATATCTCCAATTCGTCTTCGGCTTACATCGGCTTGCACCATTTGCCTAGTGATATCAAGGTTGCGAAAAAAAAAATTTGTCGGAGCTTGAGCGATTATGCTCGTGAGCTTTACCAATTTTTCCGTGAATGCGACCTTGCTGGCATTAAGCACATTTACTGCGAAGCCGTCGCTGAAGAAGGCTTAGGGCTTGCTATTATGGATCGGCTGCACAAAGCTGCGACAAAATAGAGTGGTCTCTCAGTTAGGCAGTTTTGTAATACTTCTCTACATAGTCGCGCACCATTCGATGGGTGTTATAGACAGGCATTAGTGTTTTGATAGAGTGGCGAATGCGCTCTATCCATGCTTTTGGAATACCGTCTGCGTTGCGTTCATAAAACTCTGGCACGACTTGCTTTTCTAACACGTCGTAGAGCGACTGCGCATCCTGCGTATCTTGTTCATCTCGCGAGAGTTTAGAATCTTCTTTTCCGATTGCAAAGCCATTTTTGCCATTGTAGCCCTCGCACCACCAGCCATCGAGAATACTGAGATTGAGACCGCCATGCCCTACGATTTTTTGTCCTGATGTTCCACTGGCTTCAAGTGGACGCAGTGGGGTATTCAGCCAGACATCGGAGCCAGAGATTAAGTGGCGTGTAATGTTCATATCGTAATTTTCAAGGAAGATCACTTTGCCGATAAATTGCGGCATGCGTGTGATATGATAGATTTCTTGGATGAATTTTTTGCCGTCGTTGTCACGTGGATGGGCTTTACCTGCGAAGACAAGTTGCACGGGTCGCTCAGGGTTATTGATAATTGCGGCAATGCGCTCAAGGTCAGTGAAGATTAGCGGGGCGCGCTTGTAGGTAGCAAATCGACGCGCAAATCCAATCGTCAGCACATCTGCCGAAAGTGTATGTCCATACATCAGCCCCATTTCATAGCCATGCCGCAAATTTTGCTCTTCCAAGCGTTGGCGCACGAACTCTATCATCTCGCGGCGCAAGGTATAGCGTAGTGCCCAAATCTCTTCGTCGGAGATTTTATCGACAATCTCACTGAGTTTTTCGCTCTCTGCAAAAAACTCTTTATTGCCATTAGAAAATCGCATCCAAAAATTTATTGTCGTGCGGTTTAGCCAACTGTTGGTATGAATGCCGTTGGTGATGTGTCCAATCGGGGTTTGTTCTTCTTTGCCACCATAGAGTGCCTTCCACATTTCACGCGAGACTTTTCCGTGCAATTTTGAGACGCCATTGGCGGCGCGCGACATTTGCAGACATAAGACCGTCATAGTAAAGTTCGACTGCTTGTCTTCAGGATTTTCTCGCCCCAGTGCCATGAGCGTATCAAAATCTATTTTCAGTGTTTTCAGGAAGCTATCGAGCGTGTAGTGCATCAGTTCTGGGGAGAATCGGTCGTGTCCTGCTGGCACTGGTGTATGCGTAGTAAAGACACATTGTGCGCGTACGGCTTCGATTGCGGCTTTTATGGATTTGCCTGACTGCTGTTCTTCTTTCAGAAGTTCCAGTGTCAGAAATGCTGAATGTCCTTCATTCATGTGATAGACACGCGGTCTGATGCCCAGCTTGTGCAAGAATCGTACGCCGCCAATACCTAAGACCATTTCTTGATTGATGCGTGTGGTTGAATCACCGCCGTAGACGCGACTTGTGATGTCGCGGTAATGCACGTCGTTTTGCTCCACATTGGTATCGAGCAAATACAGCGTGGCGCGTCCAACTTTTACTGCCCAACCTTGAACATAAATGAGGCTATGCCCTAACTCCACAGACACAGTTACAGGCTTTCCCTGTTCATCGCACACGCGTTCCATCGGTAAGTATTCTGGGCGATAAAGCGGATAATTTTCCTGTTGCCATCCATCTGGTGAGAGCCGCTGTTGAAAATAGCCCTCGCGGTAGAACAGGCTGATACCAACGAAGTTTAAGCCTAAATCGCTTGCGGCTTTGATGTGATCGCCTGCCAGCACGCCCAAGCCTCCCGAATAAATGGGCAGGCTTTCGTGTAAGCCAAACTCTGCGCTGAAATATGCAATGGGATGCTCAGTAAATTCTGGAGCATGTCTTGACGCCCATGTATCAGTTTCGCTAAGGTAGTCTTCGAAGCGTTGCAATACAGCTCGCACATGTTCATAGAACACTGCATCGCCTAATCGTGCGCTAATCTCTTGCTCCGATACATTCATCATCACTTCAGCAGGATTGTGGTTATACTTGGACCACAATCGTGGTGAGAGCGCCTCAAAAATCTCTTGCGCTTCCAAGTTCCACGACCACCATAGGTTTTTGGACAAGATTCTAAGTTTGCGGATTATTTCAGATGTAGAGAATACACGTGGTTCAACTGCTGGCAGTGTTGAGTTTTCTGACATAGATGTAGAAGTGTAGTTCATTTTGGTTGGACTGCACATACCTAAAATTTGCAGCCGTTCCGCCTTTCAAAGTTTTTTCAAGGCTTTGTTTGAGGCTGTACAATCTCTGGTTATGTAAAAAAGAGATTTTTTTATCACTTTTCAAAGTCCGAAATTTGTAGGTCTAACCCGATGCAACTATGAAACTGGCTCACATTTCTGACATTCATTTAGATAGCGAGACTAATCCACACTGCCTCTTTGAAATCGATACACTTATCAAAAAATTTTGGACAGCGGTTTTGACCATCTTGTGATGACTGGCGACATTGTCGATGTTGTCAATTTTGAAGATTTATGGGCACTGCGCGAAGTCCTCGAGCGCAATGGCATTCTCAACTGGGAGCGCGTTACAATCATTCCGGGCAATCATGACATTTTTGGCAAGTATGAATTCAATGGTATTTTAGGCTTGCGCGATACGGCGCTGCGCGCCATGGAATCCAAAGGCATTAGTTATCACCGTAAGCTTAGCGAATTTTGCGAGATTTTTCGTGAGACGATTACAGATGACAAAGATGAGCCTGTCAATTTTCCCTTTATCAAAATTCTTCGTGGTGGTCCAAGTGGCATTGCTATTGTTGGCTTTAACAGTGTTCTGGAATGGTCGCTCAAAATTAATCCTTCTGGCTCGCGTGGCTATGTGCATGCTGAAGAGCGGCGCGCTGTTGAGCAACCGCATGTGCGCGCCATTCTGGATGGCAAATTTACGATTGCCCTTTTTCATCACGCCTATCGTATCTATGAACCACAAAATGCAGCGGACCGCGCCTTTGTTTGGTCTATGGAACTCATCGAGCGTGAAGCATTTCTTAAAACCTTGAAAACGATTGGTGCAAAACTTGCCTTGCACGGGCATTATCACAAAGCTGAAGAGTACCGCATCGATGGCATTCACTTTATCAACTCTGGCTCTGTGCGGCGCAGCGGCAATAAATTCAATGCAATTACCATTCACAGTGATGGCTCCTATGAGAACCGCTTCGTGCGACTGTGATTGCACTTGCTTGTTGCTCTTCTCTTGCTTTCAGTTCCGTATGGCTCCATTTCTTGACCTATCACTTGCTCATCTCTTTCACGCTTTCAATTTGCTATTGATTTTTCCGCCAAAAAGTTTTACATATTTTTCTTTTGCCTGTAGTGTAGGCATATTGCATGCTATACTCTCACTACAGCAGTTGAACCTCGCTCAACGCTTTCGTAAATGTCTCAACACTTGCGCTTTAGCTCTTTCTTTACTCTGATTTTCCTTTTCCTACTTTCACCACTTCAGCTTTCTGCGCAAAGTTCTGCTGGCGCTAACGCCACGCAAGAAGCACGGTATCTCTTCAACCTGCCTACAGCTGGCACACTCAAACGCGGCGTCTTTGCAATTGAAGGATGGTTCTACAGCAATGGCGGTACGATGATTTCAGCCAGCGTGGGTATCTCAGATCGATTTTCTTTCGGTCTTTCCTATGGCGCCTCGAATATCATCGGCTCTGGCGCACCACAGTGGAACCGCTTGCCCGGGACTATGGTGCGCTACCGCATCTTGGATGAAGAACTGCTCGCACCAGCGCTGATGATTGGCTTTGAATCACAAGGACGCGGTCGATTTATCGACAGCCTTAATCGCTACGAACGCAAAGCTCCCGGATTTTTTCTTTCCTCATCCAAAAACTTTGAGTTCTTAGGGTTTCTCACCTTGCACGCCGGCTTGAACTACAGCATTCTCGAAGCTCAAGACGATGCCAACCTTAACTTTTATATCGGGCTTGAGAAAACTCTTGGCTCCGACCTTACAATTTATGCGCAGTATGATTTTGCCTTCAATGACGACCGCAGTGAGATTTTCGGACGCGGCACAGGGTTTCTGGATGTTGGGTTACGCTGGTCGCTTGGCGCAGGCTTCACCCTTGAACTTAATCTTTCCAATCTCAACAATAACTTCAGTGCCCTTTCCGCACCTGACCGCAGTTTTCGCTTGGAGTTCATTCAATCCTTCTGACTTTAAGCCC
>NSLH01000039.1 GCA_002763895.1 [Chlorobium] sp. 445 | reverse complement strand
GGTAGCGGATGTTGCCCTCAGGCGTAGTAAACGCTGTGCAGATGGAGTATTTGCCGTTTGCAGTTTTGGAGCAATAGAGCGTGCGGCGCGCAATTAAGCTGGTCAGTTCCGTAATAGCGATGCCATAGAGTTGCTTTGTCATGATGTGGTTGATGCGTTCCTGCCGGTCGGGAATTAGGCTTTCAAGACCTTGGTTGAGCCGCCTAGCAATCTCGCGCAGGAAGACGCCGGATTTGCAGCAGGGGTCGAGGAAGCGGGCGTTCGGGTCGCGCCAAAGATCCTCCGGTAGCAGGTCTAGCATCTGATTGGCCAGCGCCGGTGGGGTGAAGATTTCATCACTCGACAGGCTTGCCAGGCAGGAGAGCACGTCAGGGTTGTAGTTGACTGTCGTGGTCATGATTGTCGTGTATCTTAGCGATTTCTAGAAAATGCACTAACGGATAGTCTTTGACAGGTTTTGGAATATAGACTTCTTCGCCTTTGTCGGAAAAGAGGGGCAGCTCGCACAGAGAAGCCTGCTGCACCATTTGGTGGAAGGCAAAATCGCGTCGTTTGATAAACACTTCATTGACGAGTGCCCATTCGGAGAAGACAATTGGATGGGGGTTTTTGTCGACGGTTTGCAAAGAGAGTGCGTCGCCGTGAATGATGTTTTGTTGCAGGATATAGCGAGCGCTTTGGCGGCAAGCGTCTTTGGTGTTTTTGCCGAAGAGCTTGGTGTAGCTTTCGTCGAAGGTTTGGTAGAGTCGCTGGCGGCATTCTTTGGCGTTATCTTCTAGGATGTCGATGCCATAGAGTGAGGCAAGTGCGAGCACGGCGTAGCGTTCGTAGTCGTGTTGGTTTTTGGCGTAGCGTTTTTTCGACGGTGCGCAGTTTTCGGTGCAAAATTTCGATGAGGAAGTTACCGGTGCCACAGGCGGGTTCAAGGAAGCGCGAGTCAATGCGTTCGGTTTCGGGTTTGACCAAGTCGAGCATATCTTTTACGAGCCAGTCTGGGGTCAAGACTTCGCCGTAGTCGGCGACGCGCTGTTTAGATTTAATGTGTTTGCTCACCGTTCTTTTAGGGTTTAGTGCAGGAAAGGTATTCATTTTTATGGAGAATCATTAGGGTTGCTGGCATTGGAATCTCTTTTAGAATGAATTGTAGTGAATCGCCTTGGTATAGTTTATGGATGCTTAACATACTTTGCAAGTTTTTGTGATTGTATTGCCTGCGCTGTATCCAACAACATTTTCATAGCGGCATGGCAGAGGCACGGCACGCTGCTCTTACAAAACTTAACATCCTTTGCAGTTTTTTCTTGCCTGCATTGGTGGGCACTTCACTGTTCCGTGGTGATGCACGGTTTGGATTGGATGTGTTGCATCATTTGTCTTCTTGTTTCTTTTTGCGCTCCTGTGTGCGCATGCAGTCTGTCATTTCTATCATACGCCATTGCGTGTCTGTGTTTTGTTTTTGCTGACGCTACGGCTTGTTGATGTGTGTTGGTCTATGTGTTCCGTTTAGTTTTTGCGATGCTGTTGCAGGTTACGGTTTTGCTCAGGTGTTCATGCCTTGGTGGGTTGTTTTGATTACAGCTTTGCAATTTGCTAAAAAAGATTTTGGCTCTTCAAGTTCTTTGCTGTGCGCGGCATATTTTTGCGAGAGTGTAAATTTGTGTCTAAAGCAATTTTTATAGGATGCAGACGCTATCAGCACATATTTTGATTATAGGGGGTGGCGCAGCGGGGATGTGTGCGGCACTTGGGGCGCGTCAGCATTTGCGACAAAGCGGGATACCGGATGCGGCGGCTCACATTGTGATTTTGGAGCGCAATGCACGCCTTGGGATTAAGATTCGAATTTCGGGGGGTGGCAAGTGCAACATCTCCCATGATGGCGAGATGGAGAGCGTATTGGAAAAAGGTTTTTTGCATCCGAATGAGCGGCGCTTTCTCAAGCCGGCATTTTTCGGTCTTAAAAATCGTGATGTCATTGCGTGGCTTCATCAGCACGGTGTGGAGACCTATACGCGTCCGAACGGCAGGATTTTTCCTGTCTCTGGCAAAGCCACTGATGTGTTGGAAGTCTTTGAGCGCATGCTCAAGGCGCATCGCATTCATGTCTTTACGAAAGCATGTGCGCTGGATGTAGAGCGTCGGGAGTCGCATTTTTTTGTGCCGCTCGATGATTTGGCGTTTCAAGCGCAGGCGGTGATTGTGGCTACTGGTGGTGTATCGTATTCTAAGACTGGCACGACGGGTGATGGTTTGCGTTTTGCGGAAAAATTAGGTCATCGTATTGTCAAGCCTCGTGCGGCTTTGGCGCCGATTTATTTCAAGCAAGTGCCACCTACTGAACTGGTTGGTGTGTCTTTGCGTGGGGTTGGGCTGATTGCCAAAAGCAGTTTCAACACCGTCACGCGCATTGATGATGTGCTTATTACGCACTTAGGGCTTTCAGGTCCAGCGGCGCTTTCGCTCTCGCGTGAAGTTGCCGAAGCCTTAGAAAAATCTAAGGTTGAGATGCTGATTGATTTTTTTCGCAGTTTTCTTTTGAGGCCTTAGATGCTTTGCTTTTGGGAGAGCAACAGGCGTGCCCGGCGCAGTATGTGCGCACGTTTCTTGAGGAAAAGTTACCGAATGCGATTGTGCCGTTCATTTTAGAGGCGGCTGAGGTTGCGTATGAACAGAAGTGGCACGACTTGAAGCGGGGGCTGCGGCGTAAGCTCATGAGTGTCTTGAAGCAGTTCTGGCTTGGAGAGGTCAAGGAGGTGCCGATTGAGCGCGGTGAAGTATCAGCAGGCGGGGTTGCACTCAGCGACATCAATCCGAAGACAATGGAATCGCGCATTGTGCCGAACTTCTATGTAGTTGGTGAAGCGCTGGATCTGGCTGGTGAAATTGGTGGATTTAATTTGCAAGCTGCCTATTCTACTGGCTGGCTTGCTGGCATATCGGCAGCAGGCAAACTCAAATGGGATTAAGTGCTCAATCGAGAATTTTTGGACCGATGTAAAACGAGATGCCAATCTTAAAGGTTTGCACGCTCAGTGGCGGTTCGCTCTCGAATGGAAAGTGCATTCGGTTTAGGCGCAGGGCATAGAGGGCAAAGTTGAGGGCATTTTTGATAAGAAAGTGCGCCACGGGCAAAAGTTGCGGCCCTGCGCCAAAGACTGCATCGATAAAATAGCCGGCTCCGATTTGCAATCCCCACTGCAAGATGTGACTGCCAATAAATTGCCAAGGCATAAATCTCGGAAAAAGCAGCATCCAATCGTAGCTAAAGTTGATGGCAAATGTGGAAGCAGCTTGAACATCCACTCCGGCGGCGGTTAGTGTCCCGAAATGCAGCGCGCTAAAGCGCTCGGCGCGACTGGCGCTGTCTGGGTCTTGCGGTAAGCGAGAAAACGCTGGGCGTGCAAGCAGCATCGCACTGTTGATGGTTGGCGTGATTGCCATATTTTCCAAACGGTAGCCGATGCCATCGCGAATGCCGAGCCCGATTCGGAATAAATTCATGCTTACAGTTTTTGCTCCGATACCGGTTTCTGCTGGGGCAGTCAGCACGGTGTAGTAGCTTGCAAACGCATGCGGATGGGCGTAATCGACAAGTGCCTGACTGTGTCTTGAAAAAAGATAGCGTTTGATACCAAACATCGCTTCTAGATGCAGTGTTGAGGCAATCGGTTGCCCAAACCCAGGGAGCGAAGTGTTTGCAAAGCCGTAGCTGGTCTCAAAGGTCATTTGACGCAGCGGGGTATTGACCATAGAGTAAGGCTGCGCAGGGCTATGCTCTGGCAAGATTAGTCTCAGGCTCAGTAAGGTGATGCACATTGTCCAGCGTATCACATGCTCAGCAGAATTTAGGCCAAGGTGCCGGTTCAACACTTTTCGGTGAAGTAGGTTCAGAGGTATTCAAATTTTTTGCCGAACTTTTTGCACAACAGCTGCGCGCACGATACGCCCGAATAGGTTACGGCAATCACACCTTGTCCAGGAAAACAGCTATCGCCTACGGCATAGAGATTTTTTATTGGCGTAGAATTTTGCGGTTTTTGTAAGATAATTTGTCCTTTTTTGAGCAGTGGACCATACGAGCCCAAGTAACGATTGAGATAGCGTTTGTGTGTGAGCGGCGTTGCGATGTATTGCAGTTCAATTGCGGAAGAGAGATTCGGTAAAATCTGCTCAAGGCGCGCAATGAGTTTTTCTGCTTCACGGGCTTTTTGCGCTTCGTAGTCTTCATCTTTTGGATAGCGTTTGCGCCACAGCGCCGCTTCACTAGTGGTGAAGGCATGCACTACATGTTTTCCTTCAGGTGCGCAGGTTCTATCCAACAGCGAGGGTACCGAGAGCCGAATCGTGCCTCCCAGTTTGCGGTAGGCGCGCCAGTCTTCGACAATGATGTGGTGCACATGGAAGCCTTCGGGGAATACGCGTGCATCGACGCCTAAGTGAAGTTGAAACCAACTTGGTGAAATCTCAAACTTGTTTTCGTCGACTTTATAGCGCTCATCTTTAATGAGGGTTCCGAAGGTATCCCAGATGGTGGCATTGCTGACGATGGCGGTAGCATAGTGGATTTCACCATTTTGGAGTCGTACGCCGATAGCTTTACCATTTTTGACGAGAATTTCTTCGACGGGTGTTGCAAAACGCACCTTACCGCCGAATTTTTGAATGCCCTCAACCAAGGCTTTTGCAATAGCGCCCGAACTACCTACTGGATAATTGATGCCGCCATGATGTCGATCGGCAAGACAAATACCAGCATTGACAAACGGCGTGGCACTGGCATCTTGCAGTGCCCATGATTCGCACTCAATATCAATGAAGCGTAAGAGTTCATCATTTTTGATAAAGCGGCGCGCCATCTGTCCCATAGAAAAGAGCGTGTAGTAAGCCAATTGCAGTACTTTCTTAGGATGCTTTAGGGCAAGGCGTGTCAAATGTCCTGCGTCTTCGAGCGATCCAGCTGGAAAGGCACTGATGATACGAAAGACTTTTTCAAGCTCATCATAAAAAGCACGAATGCCTTTTGCTTCCTGCGGGAAGCGTTCTATGAGTTCGGCAAGAAATTTTTCACGCTCGTAATGCGCGGCCACTTCAAAGCCATTGGGCAAGTGATAGTGAATTTGCACGGGGTCGGGCAGGGTTTTGATGCTAACGCCTAAGCGCTCAAAGATGCGTGTGTGCAAGTTGAGCGAGCCACTTTGTTCATTTGTGCCAAAGCCATAGAACATGGAAGCCCCGGCATCGAAGGTGTAGCCTTTTTTGCGAAACATGGAGGCGCTACCGCCTGCCACGGTATGCTGCTCAAAGGTCAAGGTTTGAAAGCCAGCATGTTGCATTAGCGCTGCAACGGTTAAGCCGCCAATGCCGGCTCCTACAACAACAACATCTGCAGACTGCGACATTTGCGATAGAGTTTTTTATCATAAAAGCACTCGAATAAAAAACGGACGCTTTTCTGCAGCGTCCGCTCTAGTGTGCATTATTTTTTGCCCATTTCAATTGCCACAAAGGCGGTTGTTTTATCGCGGCGACGAATTCGCAGCAAGATCGCCTCGCCTTCTTTTGCTTTTGCAAGTGCCTCTTTGAAGTCCTTGACAGAGTTAATTTTTTGCTTGTTGACTTCCAAAATCACATCATCTTTGACAATACCACGCTCACTGGCTTGACCGAAGAGTTCCACGGAAGAGACGCGCACACCGTAGTCGACTTCATAGCGTTTTTTTATCAGCTTCGGTCAGGTCTTTGACTTCCAAGCCAAGTTGCTTTGAGGGCTCGGATTGAGGTTCTTTAGCTGCCAGTTCAGTCTTTTCATCGCGTGCTTTGAGTGTTACGGTAATATCGCGCTCTTTGCCATCGCGCCAGATTTTGAGCACGACTTTATCTCCGGGATGCTTGCGCGCCACATAGGCTTGCAAGTCGTTGGTTTCTTTGACTGGTTTACCATCAATGGCGATAATCACATCCCCTTCTTGAATGCCTGCGGCTTTGGCTGCACCATCAGGCACCAGTGATTGTACCCACGCTCCTTCTGGCTTTGGCAAGTTTAGGGCTTTTGCTGCGGTTGCATCAATGCTTTGAATTTGTACGCCGATGTAACCGCGCAAGACTTTACCAAACTTGATGAGTCTTCAGCGACAGATTTAGCTAAGTTAATTGGCACGGCAAAGCCATAGCCTTGATAGCCGCCACTGCGTGTGGCAATTGCGGTATTGATACCGATGAGTTTGCCTTCGATATTGACAAGTGCGCCGCCCGAATTGCCCGGATTGATTGCCGCATCGGTTTGAATAAAGTTCTCTACGCTGTAGCTTCCTTCAATCACGCGCAGATTGCCCCGTCCAATTGCACTCACGATTCCTGCTGTTACAGTGGAGGTCAGTTGAAAGGGATTTCCGATAGCCAGCACCCACTCGCCAATTTGTACATTGTCGGAGTCGCCGAACGGCATCACTGGTAAATCTTTGGCTTCGATTTTGATGACGGCAATATCCGTTAAGGGGTCGCTGCCGACGAGCTTTGCTCTAAATTCACGCTTGTCGTCGAGCACCACTTTGATAATACCGTTGTTTGTTGCAGGATTGATGACATGATGATTGGTAATGATGTAGCCGTCGGACGTGATGATGACCCCTGAGCCAGAGCCGCGCATCGGGAAGTTTCCTCGTGGCTGTTGTCGGAAAAAGAAGTGAAACATATCGTCGGGGGCGTCACCTTCACCTTCTGGTTTATCGCTCAAGCTACGCGCTGATGCCTCTACATTGATGCTTACGACCGCAGGTTTTGCCACACTTGCCACGTCAATAAACGCCTGATTGATAGCTTTCATCATCTGCATTGACTCTTTCGGCGTGTAGGTTGGATTGCCCAGTGCGACAACGCGTTCCGCCGATTGTTGCGCCGAGACTTTATCGGTCATTTGCAAGCCTGTGATGCCTACCACACCTACGATGATACCAATAAAAATGAGTCCAATTGCAGTCAGAAGTGTGTTTCTATTCATAAGAAAGTCTCCCCGTTAAATCGTGAAGAATTATGGTGAAAATTTGATGCTTTCTCATTGCATTTGGATGCACTTGGACAACTGACAAGCTGCTCTTCTCTACGAATGATGTACTCTGAAAGTTTATGCCATGTCTAACGCGTGAGCGCATTAAAAATTTCCTGACTACGCAGCGGTGGCAGGTTCTCGATATGGAAGCGAAGATAGATGTCGAGAATTTGCGCCACCTCGTCGCCAAGCGCATTTTGAAGATACAGATTTTCCACTGAATTGAGCGGCATCTCGTTAAGGCACTGAATCCAGCGGAAGGCTTGAATTGATATGGGTTTGCCGCTTAGTGCTAAGCGTTCAGCTTCTTTACGCAGCGCCACACCACCACGCTCAGGCAGCAGCACCAGCTCTCGGTTGTCTTCCGCATGCAGCTCTTGCATGATGTTTTTGCCTGAAATAACACACTCGGTAAAACTTGGCTTAAAGCCCAAGAGCGAGACCAGGTGCGTTTGAAAGAAAAAGAAGATATTGATGACGTTCTTCTTTGCCACATCAATTTGACGCAGACTTTCCAGTAAAAGATAGAAAATTTTGGGCTGCGGTTCTTCTTCTTCTGTAACTAAACGCACCAGTTCTAGAATTTGCAGCATCACACGCAGCCGCTCTAAGGATGTGGTGATGCCCAGAAAGGGCGTTTTGAGACTGGCTTCGGAGATATTTTGCACTTCGCGTGTTGTTTTTTTGTAGAGCACCACAGCGATGTGCGAGCCCAGCTCAAAAGCTGAGGCATATTTGCTCTTTGGGCTACGGCAGCCTTTGGCTATCGCCGAGAGCTTACCGAATTCTCTGGTGTAGAGCGTGAGAATTTTTGACTCGTCTCGGTAGTCAATTGAGCGCAGCACGATAGCTTCACATTTTTTTTATCATTTGACTTCACTTCACTTTATGCAGCTTTACCGTTTAAGATTTAGCAGTTTAGAGCTCGTTCGTCCTAATAAGTTGGCTGTGCTCGATGGGCAGTTCAACAAAAAACGTTGCGCCTTTATCCTTACCTTCCGATTCAGCCCAAACTTTGCCGCCATGCAGCTCAACAAGTTGCTTGACGATAGAAAGCCCAAGTCCTGTTGAGCTTTCATTTCCTGTTGGATGTGCCGAAAGGCGTTGAAAGCGTCCGAAGAGTTTTTTCATGTCTTCTTCTGAAAGTCCTTGACCTTCGTCTTGAATGCCAATACACACCACAGGGGCTCTGTTACTTTCCTCTCCCTGATATTTTATCTGGCTTCTTATGATAATGCGCTTGCCTTGTGCAGAGTATTTCATCGCATTGGAGATAAGATTGTCGAGCACTTCATTCATACGTTCCACATCGACTTCAAGCATGCAATCTTGCTTGCAAATCAGTTCCAGTGTTTGCTGTTTGCGCGCTGCATATATACGGTTTTGTTCAATGGCTGACGCAAGCAACTGCGAGAGCGCAATTTTTTTCTTTGTGCAATATCAGTTGCCCTGAATCCAAAGCGGTGGTTTGCAGCAAATCTGTAATCAGTTTGCTCATGCGTTTTGATGATGCAGAAATTGCCGCTGCCATTTGTTTGATGTCGGAATCAGATAGGGCTTTTTCATAAATAAGTTCTGCAAAGCCCATAATAGACTGCAAGGGATTTTTCAGGTCGTGAGCAGCAATGCTGAGCAGTTCTGTCTTAAATGCATTTGCCTTCTGCGCAATATTTTTCTGCTGCTCGACTTGTATGAGTGCATTTGCCAGCTCGACATTTTTCAAGCGTTCAATTTCAGCTTCTCTGATTGAGCTTTCGATAACAAACTGATCTGCCATTTCACGCAATTTCGCTTCAGCTTCCGCTTTCTCTTTTTCTGCGCGCAATGAATTAATGCGATCAGCTAACCCCAGTGAGAGCAAAATCACTTCGAGTGCCGAGCCAATCTGTGTGCCGTAGATTGTAAAAAAGTTTGTCGGCACGAGGCCTAAATTGCGCAATACTGCAAACACGGATGTTACTAGAAAGAGCGTCCATGCCATCAGAAAATATCCTGCTGGTCTGAATCCTTTGCGCAAGCAAAAGACAGCAGCTGGAATCACTATCGGTAGCAACACAAGCGGCACAGCGTAGACCAATCTTATCGCATGTATGTACGGCAGTAGCATCGTCAGCCCCATTGCCACAACACAAAAGAGCGTTAAAGCTATGAGCAGTTTGTCAATGGCAGGCAAGAATCTTTTAAGATCAAGAAAACTTCGCGAAAAGTTTGCTACCCAAAATCCAGAGAAGGCGATGAAAAATGCTGGTGCAAGATTGTTCCACCACACTGCATCCGGCCAGAGGAACTGATAGGCTAAGCCATTCCATGTCAATTGAAATACTCCAAATCCCAGCACATAAAAGACATAGAAAGCATAGCTTTTGTCGCGCAGAGAAATTGCAAGGAAGCTATTATAGAGTACCATCACGAGGAAGATGCCGTAGTATAAGCCTAAAATAAAGACCTCAGCTATTGTTTTGTCTTTAAAGCTCACCGGTGTCCAGATCTTGAGTGGAATAGACATGGAACTTTGGGTTTGCAAGCGTAGGAAATACGTCATCGTATCGATGCAATTCGGCAAAGAAAATACATAGTTGCGGTAAGCAATTTCTCGCTCTGAAAACGCAAGTGCATCCCCAGTGCGTTTGAGCACAAACGTGCCAGTCGATGTTGGCATATAGAGTTCAATATGATCAAACATCGGATAGGCAAACTCTAAATACCAATACGGCACATTCGGGTTCTGACTCACTACACTAAACCTTGCCCAATAGACTGAACTTGTATAGCCGAAATTTGGACTTTCCTCTTGGCTTGCAAAGAACTTACTTGCGTAGCTACCTGACACGACACTATCGATTGTCAATTTCGCCGATTTGTCTTCATATAGCCAGAGATAGCGTCCAATAGGATATTCATCATGCAGACTATCGAGCACGATAAGCGACTGTGCATGCAATGCTGATGTGAGGAAGGTTGATGTGTATATCGCCATACATGCAAAAAACCTGTAGCGCATGAGCCAAGCCTCACTCTTGTTAGTGTTTTTTGGAATATAGTTTTTTGCTACGATTATCATCTTGAACTTATGCTTATCGTTCATTCTTATCATCACCTGCGGTCAGTGTCTTGACGCACAACAGGGAGGGATGCGTAGGGACCATCCCTCCTGCTGGCGTCTTTGGGTTAATGAGGTGTCTTCAGGTTAATCTTCTTCGCCGAACTCATAGGGAATGTCGACTTGCTGCAGGGTTGCACCGGCAATTTTGGAGAATTGCATTTTGCGTGCTTTTGCAACCAGTGCTCGCTTAAAGTTGTCATTGTTGATGCTGCATTGCACGACCTCTGCACTGCGGACGGCACCATCAGGCGCAATAACCAGACGCACCACAGCATTGCCTTTGAGCGCTCTGCCCGCAGCTTGTCGCGCCTCTGTATAGACGCTCTGTATTGCAGCTTGGTAAGAGCGCACGGTGGCAAGAATTTCCTCTTTGCTGCGACCGCCCGTTTGGATTTGCAGGCGCCTATCACTTTCACGAATGGTGAGCGTTCCGCGCTTTGCAATTGTGACACGATTGCCCTCGTTACCACCTAGCTTCTCGTTGTTAAGATCAGACTTCAGAACTTGTGCGCCTTGCAGATAAGCAAGAGGACCTTGATTTGTTGTTAATCCCGATGGCATCAGCGATGTGCCTGACATTTTCATTTCACCGCCCTGCTGGTTGGAAAGCAGTCCACCTTGCGTACCTTCTTGTGGCACAGGGGGTCCTTGATGCCCTTCTGCTAAAAGTCCACTGTTTATCGCGTCACTGAAGGCTGCTGTAATCGTGTTATTGACGCTCTGTTCCACTGCTGCACGTCCTGCTGATGTGCCTGTATTGACAGTGATGATGTCGCTGTTTGGACTGCCCGTCGTTGGTTGTGAGGGTTTATTGTTTTCTGGCGCAGGCGGCGGAGGTGGATCGATGATGTCAATCCAAATCTCTTTTGGTTTATGGGGCAAAGGTTCAATGATGGATGTGCTGATAAAATAACTGCCCAGCGAGAGACACATTAAGATTGCTGCCACAATTAAACCTATGGTCATGCGCTGTTGGTATTCATCACGGCATCGGTAAGCAAACGGTCGTTCGGCATACCAGCGCATTTTTGTTTGCATCTGTGCAAGTTGTGCTACAGTTTTCATAGCGATTGTCCTTTTCGTTTGAATTTTGATTGATTTGAATTGCTGATTCCTGACTTTACTTGAGCGTTGAACTTGTTTGCTCTTGACGATGCAATTATGCGCAAAGGGGTGTCAGCCGTTGTCTTGAGGATGTCAAACGTTCGTAAAAAGCTTGTCAAAAAATTGTCAAAATAGAGACAAGGCAAAGCAGTTGCTCAGAAGGCTGGCAGACTGTATGTTGCGACCATTTTCAAACACATAACGCTGATGGAAAAAGACATTCTTATTGTTTCTGCACAGGCAGGTGGCGGGCACAAAAGCGCCATGTATTCGCTTGGTGAGTCGCTGCGTCGATTCACACCTGAATTAAAGATCGAGTACTTTGAGAGTGCGGTCGAGGATATTGAGCAGGCACATCGTGTTATCTACTCCAAGTTTCAATACCTTTACGATCGTTTCTATGATTTGATGGAGCAGGATTGGCTACGCGGCACCTACTTTTGTTTCACGCAAGGCATGATTGCCAAACTCAAAGCCGAGATGCGTGCGCTTGTTTCGGAGCGCGCTGCACCGCTCATTGTTAGCACACACTTCATGCAGACTTACGCGCTTTTGCAACTCAAAGCCGAACTCCGTTCCGATATTAAAGTCGTCGCCTACATTCCCGATTTTGACGAATCGCTTATTCATGTGCCACGCTACAACGGGCTTCTGCCTGATGCTGTCATTGCACAAAGTCCGCGCTATCTTGCTAAGCTTCGTCGCAGATACAGCTACTCCGAAACGCAAACTGTGCCAGCTGGATATTTGCCTCGCGCTGCGTTTTTGTGATGTGCGTCCGCTTTCACCTGAGACAGCACGCGCCGAACTGCGCCAGCACGATTTGCCCGCCATCTCTCAACTCGATCCTCACCGATTTACAGTCGTCGCAACAGGCGGCGCATACTGGGTAGAGCATCTTTACAAAGCGTTTGAGCACCTGGCTGCACATGCAGAGTTTGATTGGGAGCAGAGTCAAGTGTTGATTGTCTGCGGCAACAATCGTCGTGCCTTTGAGAAGTTCTCGCGTCTTGCAAAGCGCACTGGCAAACGCCTCATTGCTTTACCATTTCTTAATGCCGAGCAAATGGCACTGGTCTTTCGCAGTGCGAGCACAACTGTACTTTCAGGGATTGCACCTGCTACATTCTATGAATTGCTTGAGACCGATGCTGGACCGGTTTCAATCTACCGCATCAATCCAGGTCCAGAGAAATTCAACTTGAGCGTTGTCTGCGAACTTGGGCTTGCTACATATCGTCCAGCGCGCGCAGACCAGCTGTCATTTCTTTCGTTTCTTAGTCGCACTCCCAGTGCTGCAAAAGCCGCAAAAGAAGAATTTTGTCAGAAAGCAAGACACGAGCGCAGCGCCGCACGAGCACGTGCCAAAGCTGTTGCGGAATTTTTGGAAGGCTTACTGGTGCGAGCCTGATATACAGCGCCGTTCGTCTCCGTTTATGTATCTTTGTCTGCCACGAGAATTTTCATCAACACTATGAAGCTACGATCATCTGCTTACCCGATTGCGCTGCTTGCTCTCACACTTTTTTTTGTTCAGGGCTGCTCGGTTTTGCGTCAGGCCGAAGAAGCGCGTGCTTTTTCACGTTGCCGCTTTCGTCTGGCGTCAGTTTCATCGTTACGCCTCGCCGGCATTGATGTGCAGAATGTCGCCTCGCGTAGCCAACTTAGTTTTCCTGATGCTGGACGTTTAGGACTTGCGCTGGCTAATCAATCTCTGCCGCTTACCTTTCGTTTGAATCTTGAAGTGCAAAATCCCAACACCAATACTGCGGCGATGAACAAAATGTCGTGGACGCTGTTCATTGACCAGATCGAGATGCTCTCAGGCATGCTCAATGAACGTGTAGAAATTCCACCGAATGGGTCTTCTCTCGTACCGCTGGATATTTCAGTCGATCTCTTCAAAGCACTTTCTGGACAATCTGTGGAAAACATTGCAAATTTTGCGTTCAATCTTGCAGGTGAAGGCGGCAAGCCTACTCGAATGATGTTGCGTATCAAACCGACGCTGAACATTCTGGGCTCAATGTTTTCTTACCCGGTTGATGTCGGCGTAGAGCTTTCTGCAAGCGGCATTATGCCGACCAACTCATTTTGATTTTCTTAATGAACACCGTCGTTATTTTAGATTTCGGCTCTCAATATACCCAGCTCATTGCGCGGCGCGTGCGAGAGCTTGGCGTCTATTCCGAAATTTTGCCCTACAATGCTCCACTTGAGCGGATTGTTGCGCTTAACCCGAAAGCCTTGATTTTCTCTGGCGGTCCTGCTAGTGTCTATCAAAAATTTGCTCCCCTGCCCGATGCACGCCTCTATGACCTGAACTTGCCTACGCTTGGCATTTGCTATGGACTGCAAGCTATTGCGCGCCACTTTGGCGGCAAAGTTGAAGTTGCTAAAGCACGCGAGTATGGACGCACAAATCTTGTCATCAAGCGCAACGGCACAGAAAGTGCACTCTTCAAAAATGTGCCGAATTCGACGGTCTGGATGAGCCACGGCGATAAAGTTACAGCACTGCCGCCCGGTTTTTCAGTCATCGCAGAAAGTGAGAATTCTGAACTGTGCGCAGTAGAATATCTCGGCAATGGCAAGCGAATTTTTGGGCTGCAATTTCACCCTGAAGTGCATCATACAACATACGGCAAAGAGATTCTTGCCAACTTTCTTTTTGATGTTGCACATCTCACGCCAGATTGGTCACCACAGAGTTTTATTGAGTCAGAAATCGAAAAAATCCGTCTCACGGTTGGCAAAGAACATGCTATATGCGCACTCTCAGGCGGCGTAGATTCTACGGTTGCTGCCACACTGGTCAGTCGCGCAATCGGTAAGCGACTCAAATGTATTTTTGTCGATAACGGCTTGCTGCGCAAAAACGAAGCCAAGGAAGTAAAAGCCACACTCCATGGCTTAGGGCTAAATCTTAAAGTCGTCAAGGCTGCTGACCTTTTTCTTTCGCGCCTCAAACGCATCATTGACCCCGAAAAGAAACGCAAGATTATCGGTAAAACTTTTATTGACGTCTTTGAGTCACAGATTACACGCGAAAAATTTTTGGTTCAAGGCACGCTTTATCCTGATGTTATTGAAAGCGTCAATGTCAGGGGTCCTTCACAGACGATTAAGACGCACCACAATGTTGGCGGTTTGCCGAAGAACATGAAGCTCAAACTCATTGAGCCCTTGCGTGAACTCTTCAAAGATGAAGTGCGTGCCGTTGGCAAACTCTTAGGTGTACCCGCTCAGATTTTGAGCCGTCATCCTTTTCCTGGTCCTGGACTTGCGGTGCGCGTCATTGGTGAAGTCTCGCCCGCACGCTGCGCAATTTTGCGCGAGGCGGATGCGATTTTTATTGAGGAACTTCGCCATGCTGGACTTTACGACAAAGTCTGGCAAGCCTTTGCAGTGCTGCTGCCCATTCAAACTGTGGGTGTGATGGGCGACAACCGCACTTATGAAAATGTTATTGCCCTGCGTGCTGTCAATTCCACAGATGGCATGACTGCAGATTGGTCTGAGTTGCCGCACGACTTTCTTGCTAAGGTTTCAAATCGCATCATCAATGAAGTGCGCGGTGTCAATCGTGTGGTTTATGATATTAGTTCAAAACCACCCGCCACAATTGAATGGGAGTAGTGATGCGTCCTCGGCAAGTTTCTCTGTTGCACCACCCTACTCTGATGCAGTTTGTTATCCTTCGCTAAGTGCATGATGCAGAAAGGTGCATCGCCTTCAGCAAAGGTTGCCTTAGCCGAAGAATTTTCTGGTGCTTTTCTTTGCCTCAAAATTTTTCAAATACATAGGCTCGGCAAAGGCAAGGTCAGCAAACATTTCTTTTTTCACCTTTTCTTTTGCGATTGGCAGCAGTGCTGCCGCTGAAAAATCCAGTTCATGCCAATTTAGACACGTCTCAATTTGAGGTCGCAATTTTTCAGGACTGCGTCCGCACACGACTTCTCCTGCCTCTTTCCGGTATCGCTGTGAAAGCTCATTTATTGTGAGATAACACTTGGGTATTTCGAGCAAGAGATTTTCGCACAAGGCTGTAGGCGCAATTTCGCCCACAAAAAACTCATCGGCTTTCGAGTAGATGACTGGCACCAGTGCCGCTATCGGCTGCACTTCATTGCGGACTTGTCGCTCAGCTGCAAGTGCCATAGCTTCCAATGTGCCTACTGTAACCAGAGGTTTATCCAGAGCAAAGCACAAGCCTTTGGCAGTCGACATTCCTATTCGCAGTGCAGTAAAGGAGCCGGGTCCGTTGGAGAGTGCCACAGCATCAATCTGCAAGAGCGATAGCGACGCTTGCGATAGTGCACTTTCGATGAGCGGTAGGATTTCTTCCGACGTGCGTTGCCAAGCCGAACCAAATTTTATTACCTCTGCATCCCCAACAGAGAGCGCCACGCTCATTGGGGCATGCGATGTCTCAAGAGCAAGAATATTCAACGGTGCAATGGTATTTTTTTGCAAGATTTGGTGCAAAACTAACCTACACGCCGCATTACGAAAAATCCTCGTCCGACGGCTTTGGATTCTATGAGCACACTTCAGTAAGTTTAATGCTTGTCTCGCAAGAATTTTTTGTTATGTTCATGCTGTTCTTCAATTTGTCTTAGAGACATTGCGCAGCAATCTCTCGCAATACACAAAATTCAGACGACTCACGATGGATTACCGATTCAGCAAATGGGATGAGCATCATGCCTCTGGGCAAAGCACGCTTGAGAAAATGCTCAAAATTTTCAATCAACTACTCGTCTATACGAATGGCGATGCCAATCAAGCCCTGCAATGGATGACGGAAATGGACCGGCAATATGGGTTAGGCGATGATGAAATTGGCATGGGAGAATTTATTGAGTGGCTCAAGCGCGAAGGCTATCTGGAAGATGCCGCAGAGCGAGGCGAGTTTCACATCACAGGCAAGACCACTAAGAAAATTCGCGAAGATTCACTTAACGAGATTTTCACGACGCTGCGCAGGCAGAGTATGCTTGGCAATCACAAAATTCCACGCACTGGCAGCTCCGATGAGCGTATGCCTGAGACACGCGCATGGAGATTTGGGGACAACCTGCAAAACCTTGACATAACCTCCACCATCAACAATGCACTCAAACGCAACATTGCCGACATCTCACTCACCGAAGAGGATTTTCGCATCTATGAAACTGAACATCAGACCACTTGTGCCACAGTCTTGATGATTGATATTTCTCATTCTATGATTCTTTACGGTGAAGATCGTATCACACCAGCAAAGAAAGTGGCTATGGCACTTGCCGAACTGATTCTGACACGCTATCCGAAAGATTCGCTCGATGTGATTCTCTTTGGCGATGAAGCTTGGACGGTGGATGTCAAAGACCTTCCTTTTGTGAGCGTTGGACCTTACCACACCAACACCAAAGCCGGGCTTGCACTTGCGCGCCAGATTCTCAAGCGCAAAAAAAATCAGAACAAGCAAATTTTTATGATTACTGATGGTAAGCCATCGGCAATTAACGAGGGCGCAAAGATTTACAAAAATTCTTTTGGTCTCGATCGCAAAATCGTCAACAAAAACGCTCGATGAAGCCGTCATCTGCCGCAAAGATAAAATCACGATTACGACCTTTATGGTCACCAGCGATCCGTATTTGCAAGGCTTTGTGCGCGAGCTAACTGAAGCTAACCAAGGCAGAGCGTATTTTAGTGGTCTTGATAACTTAGGCGAATATCTCTTTATTGACTACATCCGTAATCGGCGCAAAAAACTACGCTAACTATGGACACACTGACACGGCTTACAAGCCAGGAACTCTTCACTCTGCTCAATCTGCAAACTTAGCCAGAGCATGCAACCTTGCACAACACAGCTGGCAACTGCATCTTCAAGTATCAGAGAAATTTTGAATAAAACGATAAACTTGTGAAATCCAATGCGCGACATCACGAAAATCAAGACACTTGGCGAACTCAAACGTTCGGGCTACCGTACACGCTCCGTTAAAGACGAAATGCGCGAGAATCTTATCGCCAAAACCAAGGCTGGAGAAAATCCTTTTCCGGGTATCATCGGCTATGAACGCACAGTCTTGCCACAACTTCAAAATGCCATTCTCTCTAAGCACGATATCATTCTGCTTGGCTTGCGCGGACAGGCGAAAACAAAGATGATTCGCTTAATGGTTAATTTGCTCGACGAGTATATTCCTATCATCAAAGGCTCTGAAATTAATGATGACCCGTTCAAGCCACTTTCCAAATATGCCCGTGAGCGCATCTTGCACGAAGGTGATGATACTGAAATTGCTTGGGTGCACCGCTCCGAGCGCTACGCTGAAAAATTAGCTACACCCGATGTTACCATCGCTGACCTCATTGGGGATATTGACCCCATCAAAGCAGCCTCGCAAAAGCTAACCTATGCGGACGAAAACGTCATTCACTTCGGGTTGATTCCACGCAGCAACCGTGGCATTTTTGCTATCAACGAGCTACCTGACTTGCAACCGCGCATTCAAGTCGGTTTGCTCAACATCATGCAAGAAAAAGACATTCAAATTCGCGGTTTCCAAGTGCGCATCCCGCTCGATATTTTTATCATCTACTCTGCTAACCCAGAAGACTATACCAACCGCGGCAATATCATCACGCCCCTCAAAGACCGCATTGACTCGCAAATCATTACACACTATCCAAAGACGATTGAAATCGGTATCAAAATTACCGAGCAAGAAGCATGGATAAATCGTAATTCGGAAGTCAAGGTTAGCGTGCCGTATTACTTCAAAGAAATCATAGAACATATTGCTTTTGAAGCGCGTCGCAGCGAGTATGTCGATCAAAAGTCTGGGGTTTCAGCGCGTCTGACAATTAGCGCAATGGAAAATTTGGTCAGTAGCGCCGAGCGACGTGCTATGCTCAACGATGAATCGGATGTCTTGGTGCGCATCTCCGACCTCTTTCTCGTTGTACCAGCTATCACTGGCAAAATTGAACTGGTCTATGAAGGCGAGCAGGAAGGCGCAATCAATGTAGCTAAACTGCTTGTTGGAAAAGCCATCAATCAAGTCTTCAAAAAGTACTGTCCTGACCCCAATAAGAAAGTTCAAGGTCAATCGCCTTATGCGACCATCACCAATTGGTTCTCACAAGGCAATCAGGTCGATATTTTTGATGATATGAAGTTTGAAGATTACTTCAAGGCGCTCGACAAAGTCAAAGGTCTGCGCGAAGTTGCAGAAAAAACGATGCAACCCAAGAGTAAAGCGGAGCTTGCAAGTGCTATGGAATTTATTTTGGAGGGCTTGCATCAAAACTCTATGGTCGGCAAAGATGAGTTAGAATCCGTGCGCACTTACAACGACATGATTGGTAAGATTATGAGCAGCGTGGGCGGGAGCAAGTATGAGCGTTAATTATACTGGCGACGGCGCGCATCTCTGAGCGACGCTGACATGGCACATGCATACAAGATTTCTCTAACTTAATTTTGTAAATACAGTCGAGGATGCAAAAAGTCAAAGTCGGCGTTATCGGCTTAGGAAATATCTCACAAGTTGCGCATTTACCTATTCTTTCAAAACTTGATGGTGCAGACCTTGTTGCCGTCTGCGATATCGAGCAGGCAAAAGCTAAGTTGGTCGGTGAGCGCTACAAAGTCAAGCATGTCTTTCAGCACTATGAAGATATGCTGGCAATGCCTGAGCTTGATGCGGTGATTATTGCCACGCCAACCAATACGCACAAAGCCATCACGATTGCTGCTGCTAAAGCAGGCAAACATTGCCTTGTTGAAAAACCTCTTGCACGCACAGCAAAAGAAGCCAAAGAAATTCTCGATGCCGTTACACCCACAAGTGTTAAAGTCATGGTTGGCATGAATCAACGCTTTCGCCCCGACGCCATGGTGATGAAAAGTTTTATTCAAAACGGAGAAATTGGCGAGGTGTTCTTCGTTAAAGCTGGCTGGCTAAAAAAAATCCTGTCGACCGGCAATGGAAGGTTCAAAAAAGTGTCTCCGGCGGCGGCGTCATTTTGGATTTAGGCATCATGGTACTCGACCTTGCTCTATGGCTACTGAATTTCCCTAAACCTAAAAGCGTCTCAGCTGTCAATTTCGAAAAGCATGCGCATGACCAAGATTCAACCAATGTCGAAGACTTTTCATCGGTTTTAGTACGGCTGAAAAATGGACAAGCGATTTCTATAGAGACGGGCTGGAATTTTGAAGTCGATCAAGACTTGCTCTTTTGCAATGTCTATGGTCAAGATGGCTTTGCACGTGTCTATCCACTGAAGTTTCACAAGAAAATTCACAACAACTTGGTGAATGTTACACCCCAGCGCATTGGTTCGCTCGAGGATATTTACAAGCGTTCGTATCAAAACGAACTCAAACATTTCATTGGCGCCGTGCAAGGACTGTTTCCTATTACATCAACTGCCGCAGAAGCTGTCGATCGCATGCATATTATTGATGCAATCTACAAGTCTGCAAAGCAAAAAA
>NSLH01000038.1 GCA_002763895.1 [Chlorobium] sp. 445 | reverse complement strand
GGTGCACTTCAGCACGATCGCGAATTTGCACTGGTCGATGCCGAATATCGCTTCGTCAATGCGAAGCGCTTCCCTCAAATCCATCGGCTGCGAGCATCGTATGACCTCGAGCATTTTATCGTTACGCTTGCCTCAGCACAAAACCAGACAGAACAATTTCACTTGCTGCACGACAAAGCACGCTTTGAAGAGTATCTCAGCGAGTATTTTGGCTTTCGTGTCTTTCTAGTGCGCAATGCCGCGCACGGTTTCCCAGATGACCAAGAGGCGTCTGGTCCAACAATGGTGGCACTTGCCACGATGCAACGGCTTGCAGAATGGTTCCCACATTTGGATACTGAAGAACTCCTGCGGCGTTTTCGTGTGAATTTGATTGTAGGCAAAACTGAAGCCTTCTGGAAAGATCGACTGTTTGGCGAAGACAGAGAAAGCGT
Organism: [Chlorobium] sp. 445; assembly: GCA_002763895.1. Classification (NCBI taxonomy): domain Bacteria; kingdom Pseudomonadati; phylum Chlorobiota; class Chlorobiia; order Chlorobiales; family Chloroherpetonaceae; species [Chlorobium] sp. 445. Next base: position 20,688 of record NSLH01000038.1, on the reverse strand, counting down.
GCGGTTTCAGGTGGGCGGAGCCGTGTTTGAGGGAATCAAGCCGTGCGCACGCTGCGTTGTGCCAGCGCGCAATGCCCGCACGGGAGAGCAAGACATGAATTTCCAAAAAATTTTTTTAGCCAAACGTCGAGAAACGCTACCTCACTGGACAGCGGTGTCGCGCTTTGAACACTTTTATCGCCTCAGCGTCAATACCTATGCTGCTGCAAGTGAAATCGGCAAGGTGATACAGTGCGGTGATACCGTTAAAATTTTAGGCTAATGTCTTTAGCCTAGCACTCAGGCTTTTCTGACGCTGCGCATCATTTGCTTGACTTCCTCTGAATGTCGTTCAAGACCAGTATGCGAACCGACCGCAACTAAAATGAGCACCTTTTTCTTTGGCGTAAAGATGAGTTCAATGCGCATCTCGACAGGCTATCCATCATGTGTGCCTGTGCCACCAAATCCCCATGCAGGCATGACGCCGATGACAAAATCATCATGGCTTTTGTCGAACTTGGCATCTTGGACTAAGGTTCTAAGTTGAGTTTCCAGATTATCCAGTGTAGCATCCATATCGAGTGCGGTAGATACAATGTAGCCGACATAGACTTCACTATCGGGGCTTGTGACGGCAAGGTAGTCGTTCTGAGACTCAATGTTCCAGTTGTCAGGTACCCAGACTTGTACGCCAGCAACTTTATGCGTATGCCATCCTAGCATAGCGCTAAAGGCTACACTGAGGAGATATAGGGCGAGCATCGTTAGGACATTACGCATGTTTAGAGCGCTTTGGTGTTGAAGAAAATGCTAAAAGACACGTAAAGCTACAACAAGGGAAGGATTATTTCCTACGGTCTATGGCGTAGTTGATAAGTTTTTGCATTGCGACTTTGCTGGGCGAGTCTGGGAAGGCGTGCAAGGCTTCTGTAGCGTATGCCGCATATTTTCGTGCGGCGTCTTCAGCATATTCAATGCCTTTATAGCGGCGCGTGAAATTGACAACCTCTTGGCTGAAGAGGGCACGTTTTTTGTTGCTTTTGAGAATTTCAATGATGTGTTCGCGTTCGGTTGCCGTAGCTTGATGCAGGGCGTAAATCAGCGGAAGCGTAATTTTCTTTTCTTTAATGTCGCCGCCGATGGGCTTGCCAAGTTCATTGGCATCGCCGAGATAGTCGAGCACATCGTCTCGGATTTGAAAAGCGATGCCGATAGCTTCACCGCATTCACGCAGTTTTTTGCGCGCTTCGTCATTGTTGCTGGCGCTGGCAGCACCAATTTCGCAGGCTGTGCCAATGAGCGAGGCGGTTTTGTCGGAGATAATGCGAAAGTAGGTCGTCTCATCAATATCAAGATGACGGGTTTTCTCAATTTGCAAAAGCTCACCTTCACTCATGCGTTTGACCGCATCGGAGACGATGGTCAGGAAAAGGTAGTCGTTGTGTTTGAGTGCAAGCAGCAAGCCACGCGAGAGCAGATAGTCGCCCATGAGCACAGCGACCTTATTTTTCCACAGGGCATTGATAGCAGGAATGCCTCGCCGCATATCGGCAGTATCGACGACATCGTCATGAATAAGCGTAGCTGTATGCAGCAATTCGACCAAAGCGGCACCACGATAGGTGCACTCTGACACACCGCCTGCAATCTTAGCGGAAAGCAACACCAGTGTCGGGCGAATTTGCTTGCCTTTTTGCTTCAAGATGTAGTTTGCAACTTTATCGAGCAAGCCCACTTCCGACTTCATCGCCTCTTTGAAGCGCTGCTGAAAAATTTGCAATTCCGATTCAATCGGTTGGAAGACCTCGTCGAGTTTCACCTGTGCAGAGTTTATTACAGCAAAATTAACACGCTTTTCTCAAATATGGTTTTGCTAATCTGCAGGTGCGCTTGGAGAGGCACAGGGGAGCATTTCAGCATTTTGCAAGACCGCCTTGCTATGAAACTTTGAAGAAATCTTTTCCTATCTTGTGGAATATTTTAAACTTAAACAAAATTTACATGCTCAAAAAAACTAGAAAGTTCCATCTTCATTTTCTGCGCGTCTCTCTCTTTCTCATGATTTTCTCAACGGTTGCAGAAGCTGGTACGCCGCCGCCCCTGCGTATTGCGGCGGGTGCAAGAGATTGGCTAATTGCAGCGCAGCCGGGCATTGTGTTCAATCCATACACAGGTTTTATTTTTCACGGTCAATTAACTTATGGTATTTCAGATCTCATCAATATCAACGGTCGCTTTGGCGCAGGGGCAGAGCCATATCGACTGTATGTCGGCGGCGATGTGCGCTTCGGAATCTATCGCTCTTCCTCAATTCGCTTTGATCTCTACGCCGGCGGACATGCAGGTGGTTTGGGTGCTGGCTTCGATGCAGGAGCGATGATTAGCGGACGCGTGGGTATTGTCGGGCTGATGGCAGGCATTGATGTGGATTTCGTGGTCGAAAATAATGCCAATACTGTGCCTGTCAATCTTGTGCTCGGGCTTGATTTTGCCGTCGCACGCAATCTGTACTTCAACGTTACAGGTGAAATCAATCTTAATCAGTCCATCACGGGCATCAGTGGGGGGTTGGTTTTTGTGCTCTAAACTAGCTTAATTTCTCGAAAGCAAGTCCTTGGTTTGCTTGCACCGCTGCATTGAAGACATCTTTCTATGCAATCGCATCAGTCTGTTTCCCTGACGGGTTTGGGCAGTTTCTTGGATGCAGTTTATACCTCAAAAATCGTTGCGCTTTGTACTATGCTGATTCTGACGGCTTTCTACGACGCGGTTGCGCAACGCAATCCAGCCTTGGCGCGTCTTCGTAATCATCAAGCAACGCTGGATTCGTTTTATTCGGACAAAGAAATGGGCTGCATCGTCGCTGATGGGAAAACCACATTCCGACTCTTTGCACCGCGTGCCACGCAGGTCAATCTGGTGCTTTACGAGCAGCATAATAGCCCGAAAGGTGAAGAAATCCCGATGCAATGCGATGAGCAAGGCGTCTGGGAGCACGTGGCGATGGGCGAACTCTACGGCAAGTTTTATGGCTACCGTGTGTTCGGCGAAGCAGGCAAAGGTGAAATGTTCAATCCCGATATCGTTATCGCTGACCCCTACTCCAAAGCTGTCTGCACACGCAATAATTTTCGGCGCTATCCTGCACGCACACTCATTGCAAATCTCAATTACGATTGGCAAGGCGACACTTGGGTTATTGCGCCTGACCATACCGCGCTCATTATCTACGAAGCGCACGTGCGTGACTTGACCGCTCATCCCTCTTCTGGTGTTGAGGCAAAAGGTACCTACGCTGGTTTAGTTGAAGATGGAAAACGCGGTGGCTTGCGTCATCTCAAAGACTTAGGCATCAATGCGATTGAACTTTTGCCCGTGCAAAGTTTCGGCACAATTGAACTGCCGTTTCAAGATAGCAGTGTGGTCAAACTCGGCTATCCAATCAATACGTGGAATCCCTATGCACGCAACCATTGGGGATATATGACCAGTTACTTCTTTGCCCCAGAAGCCTACTATTCGCGTGGATGCTCTGTCATTCCTGAAGCATACAACGGCATGGACGCCAACCCAGTTAAAGAATTTAAGGACATGGTCAAGGCGCTGCACAAAGAAGGGATTGCCGTTATTCTTGATGTTGTGTTCAATCATGTCTCGCAGTATGACTACAATCCCTTCAAGTATATTGACAAATTCTACTACTTTCACTTGGATTCAGAGGGTAACTTTCTCTCTCAGTCTGGCTGCGGCAACGACTTCAAGACCGAGCGTCCGATGGCACGCAAAATGATTTTGGATTGCATCAAGTATTGGATGACGGAATATCACATCGATGGCTTCCGCTTTGATTTAGCTGCCATGATTGACGATGAGACACGCCGCCAAATTGCAGTCGAAGCACGAAAGATCAATCCGAATGTCATTCTCATTGCCGAGCCATGGGGCGGTGGCAAGTATGAACCGCACCGCTTTAGCGATGTAGGGTGGGCAGCATGGAACGATCAAATTCGCAACGGGTTCAAAGGTCAAAATCCGGACAACGGGCATGGGTTTATCTTTGGCAAGTTTCAAGGACAGAACTCGCCCCACACGCTGCGCAATTATGTGGTTGGCACACTACGCGAGTTTGGCGGACTGTTTCATGCGCCAACACATAGCGTCAATTATCTTGAATCGCATGACGACCATACCCTCGGCGATTTTATCCGCCTTGCTACACACGAAGTAGAACATGAGACGCGCATCACGGATCGTGATAGACATGCTAAACTCTCGCCAAAATCGCTGGCACTCAACAAATTAGCGGCACTTTTACTTTTCACAGCACAAGGCATTACAATGATTCATGAAGGACAAGAATATGCACGCAGCAAAGTAATCGCCCCTACCGATGCACCTGATCCAAATGTCGGTAAAATTGATCACAATAGTTACGAAAAAGACAATGAAACGAACTATCTCAACTACGATCACCTTGCGCTCAACACTGAACTTTATGACTACTACAAAGGGCTAATTGCATTGCGCAAACGCTACCCGATTTTTCATGCCGCACCGTTCTCTGCAATTGAATTTCTGGATACCAACAACGCCCTCGTGCTGGCTTTCCGCTTGAATGCACGCAAGTTTGCCCAAGCCATGTTTCAGCGAAACACGGAGCCTTACCGCACCTACGGGCTACAAGCTAATGAGGATTTTATCGTCGTCTGCAATGCACACCCTCACCGATTGGCTGAATTTGTTGTGCCCAGCGGCAAGTGGTTCATGATTGGTAACGCTAAGGAAGTTAGTCTGGAGAAAGCGCACGAGGTTTCGGGAAAGTTGTATATTGCACCGACATCGGGAGTTATTTTGATGGGAAAGTAACTCACTGAAACTGCATGAAACATTCTCTACGCTACCACTGTCTTTTCCCTCTACTTTTTTTTGTGCACTTTGGGCTTAATTTGCCTGTTGCAGCACAGACAGCACTGGTTTTATCGCATGCGCCCGCTACAGCTGTTGATGGAGAAGAGTTTAATGCATTCTTCATGGTTCAAACTTCTCCCTTCGATACGCTCAATGCACTGGCTCTGGAATTGCCACGTGGGATGCAGCTCTTGCGTGTGAGCACAGCAGAATCGCCAGTGAGATTTTCCATAAAAAATTTTCCAAATAGCCGCAGTCGCATCAACACAGTGTGCTTGGCATCGGAGCCACTTTCCGCCCCACTCTTGCTTGTGCTGACCTTGCGCGCAAGTGAATCTTTTGCAGAACGTACCGAGCGCCTCCAAGCCTATTTAATGCACCTGCATCTGCGCGAATTTCGTCCAGCACTTCTCGATTCACTCTGCGCTGTGGCGCGCGCCCAAGTTTCGCTAAATTTGACCATACAGCCCAAGCGGCGATACGAAAACTTTGCCGCACTCTTCGATTCCCTGAACCAATCACAGGTGTTTCTTTCTAACACACGCGCCGCTCAAGTGTCATTGCAGCGCAATTTCACAGTAGAATTTTGGTTGCGCACCACCGCACTAAGTCGCATCGTGCTCTCGACTTGGTCTGGCGTCGTAACAGATGCCTACGCACTCGAAGTCGAGCTACTTGCAGATGGTCGGATTGGGGCATTTTTGGGAACGCCGTTTTCCTTCTCGCGCCTTGTAAGCCTGTCGATCGTCGGAGATGGCAGCTGGCACCATTGCGCAATTACACACGACAGCGCACAAGCCATCATGCGCCTTTTTGTGGACGGTAGACTACATGACAGTGTGCAGACGCAAGTGCATCGCGCGGCATTCACGCCATCAGTGGAACGGCGCACGGTGCTTTATCTGGGCTCGCGCGCAGGACGAGAAAAATTCTTTCATGGCGAGCTCGACGAGTTCAAACTCTATCGACGCGCGAAGTCTGCACAAGAACTGGCTTCGCCAGAAGTTTTGGAGCAAGAGACTGGTCCCTCACTGCTGGTTTCAGAATCATTTTCACCTATGGTACGCAGCTTGCTCTCTGGCTCGCGCCTCGAACTCGTCCGTGCCTCGCTGGCTAGTGTAGCAAGACTGCGAAACCTGCGTGCCGATTTGCAAAATGGCACGGTGCAACTGAGCTGGGAGTTTGCAGGTCAGTCAAATGCCTCAAGTTTTACTATTGAACGCAGCACCGATGGGGTTAACTTTCAAAGTATCGGCACAATCGAAATTTCAAGCACGCAGCCCTATTACCGCTTCACCGACCGACTAAGTGATGCCACACTGAAAGTTGGCTTTTACCGCATTCGCATCAATACGCCAGGGCGTGCATCTGTGCTTTCACAAATGCTGAAAGTGGGACTTGGCGAAACAAAACAGTTTGTGCTGCATCAAAATGTGCCAAATCCGTTTAACCCTACGACGATCATCACTTACGAACTCTTCGCTCCCTCATCGGTTGAACTCATCATTTACAACATGCTGGGCAATGAAATTACGCGCATACGCTACGATAACCAGCCTGCTGGTGTGCACAAGTACATCTTCAATGCCAGCGAGTTCGATCTCTCAAGCGGTACTTATCTCTATCGGCTTCAAACAGCTACAGGGGCAGAGACGCGTAAGATGATTTTGATGAAGTAATTGCCAGCTTGCGTTTTGCCATGCCTCATTCTTTTGGGCTTGAATTTGTCTAAACGCAAATGCTAATTTCACCTGACAAATTCAATTTCTACTGACTCATTGCAGAGTGCATCAAGTTCAAAGCGTTGCATCTAAATTTTGCCCAATGCCCTAACTTTGTGCCTCCTCTTTGGCAACTTGTCCTACTTCTTTTTCTGCTACACGCGAACATTAACCTTTGGGCACAATCGCCACAGCACGATACCCTGTGTCCTGCCCCAAAATTTGCGCGCATAGAGCAACAGGGCAGCGAAAAAATCCTTACGCTCTTTACAGCGCCAATTGATTCTCTAAAGCTCCCCGATGAATTTATTTTCCGAGGTACAGAAAAAATTTTCTTTGATAACCTCCCCGTCGATTCCACACGTTACCGACTCGATGAGACACGCGGCATCTTATACTTGCGTTATCTGTTCCGAGATACTTTGGTGCATCGCTTAGAGATTCGTTATCGCGCCTTGCCCTTTACTTTGAAGCGTGAATACATGCGCCGTGAAATTCTCTTTCAGACCGCTGCTGACTCCATGTTGCAAAGCGATACGCTGCGTGCACGGGCAGCTCAATCTGCCAGCTTGCAATTGGATGACATTTTTGCAGGCACGAACCTGCGTCGTTCAGGCAGTTTGGTGCGAGGCATTAGTGTGGGCTCAAATCAAGACTTGAACATCACATCCGGCTTGCGCTTACAACTGGAAGGCACAGTTGCCCCCGGCGTTGAAATTGCAGCTGCGCTTACCGATGAGAACACCCCCATTCAGCCTGAAGGCAATACGCAAACACTTCAAGAATTCGATCGCGTCTTCGTTGAAATTCGCTCCGAGCAAGCCAAAGCGACCATCGGCGACTTTAATCTTTCGCTTGGTGGAACAGAGTTCGCCAATATCGAGCGACGCTTACAAGGCGGCAAAGCTGAAGGTAAAGTGCAATTTGGCAATGTTGGCTCAGCATCCGCACTCTTTGGCTTTGCTAATGCACGAGGTCGTTTCAATATCAACCAATTCAATGGTCGTGATGGCGTGCAAGGTCCTTATCGCTTAACTGGTGCAAATGGTGAGCCGTTCATCATTGTGCTTGCCGGCACAGAGCGTGTCTATGTCAATGGTGAGCTTATGGTGCGCGGACAAAACAACGACTACGTTATTGAATACGCTACAGGTGAAATCTATTTTCAGCCGCGCCGCCTCATCACACAGCAATCGCGTATTACTGTCGACTTTCAATTCACGGAACGACTCTATCCACGAAATTTTCTGTCTAGCAAAGTTCAAACTTCTCTTCTCGATGAGCGCATCAACTTTCAAGCCACATTTATTTCTGAATCAGACGATGAAAATTCACCCATTGATTTTCTGCTGACCGAACGCGGTCGTGAGAGTTTGCGCAATGCCGGCGCCGACCGTTTTCGTGCAACCGATACCACAGCCTTCGTAGGCACAGATACACTCGGACGCCCGCGTGGAGCTTATATCAAAATCGATACCCTGATCGAGGGGCGCCAGAACTCAATTTTTCGCTTTGTCGGCGAAGGCACACCCGGCGCATTTTGGAATCCACCTTTTAGCATCGTGCCAGATGGTCAAGGCTCGTATCGTCGGCTTAACTTTGGTATCTATGAATACGTAGGCGAAGGTCAGGGCAATTATGTGCCCTTCGCTCTGCTACCTATTCCGACGGCGCAGAATGTGCTTGATCTTTCACTGCAACTTTCGCCGTTCAAAGAACTCCAACTCTCGCTAGAAGGTGCGCTGTCACAAAATGACCTTAACAAATTTTCAACGCTAGATGATACACTGCAAAATGGCAACGCCTACACACTCAGCGCAAAATTCTCACCTCAAAGACTTAAACTCTTTGGTGTAGATTTGGGTCAGCTCGAAGCAAAATTTTCACAGCGCGAAACCTCAAAACGCTTTGCGTTTATCGATCGCACACTGCCAGTCGATCTCAACCGCGATTTCAACCTGATTGATTTCGACGGACGCCCACTCTTTAACGCACAAACAGCGGAACGCATTCGCAACGCCGCACTGAGCTACAAACCGATTTCAGCACTTGCGCTGTCGTATCGCATCGGACAATTAGACCGAGAAACGCTCTTTAACTCGACGCGCCAAGAAGCCGAAGCACGTCTCAATCTCGATTCACTTCTGACATCGCTCTACAACATTGCCTATACCACAAGCCGCAACGAACTCACAGCCGAACGTGCCACTTGGACAAGGCAGATTGGACAGTTTAATCTACACTTTCGCTTCGCCAACGAAGGCTTTTGGAGCTTTGCTATCAAGCCATTTTTGAACGTGGAATTCAGTCAGAAAGATACGCGCTCACTGTCGACTGACACACTGCGCACCGACAGCCACAACATTCTCGATGCAACCGCAGGTATCGGCTTAACAAACCTGATTGGACAGAATTTTTCGGTGGGCTTTGGCTACCGTTCCGATGAACTGTTTGATTCGCCGCAACCCTTTGGAGCAGCACTTGTGCCCGCTTCAATTGCACGCACAGTCTTAGCCGAGTGGCAACTGATTGCAGGTAGCGATTTTTTGGCATGGCTGAATTTTACAAACCGTGTGAGACAGTTTAGCCAGCGCTTTCGTGAGCGTGGAGAGCGTGATATCCAAACCTTTCTACTGCGCTTTCAAACCCGATATACCCCATTTCGTGCTGGGCTTGAAATAGAATGGTTATACGATGTCTCAACCGAGCAAGCCTCGCGCTTGGAGCGGCAATTCTTTGCCGTGCCGCTCGGTCGTGGCAACTTCATCTGGCGTGATCGCAATGGCAATGGACTGCGTGAGTTCAATGAATTTCTGCCCATTACTTTTATCGGTGAAGTCGGTGACGACAACTTGCAGTACATCTTGCGCACTTTCCCAAGCGATCAACTCTTCCCAACGATTGACCTCAAAACCAGTTTTCGCTTTCGAATCCGCCCCGCAAGATTTTTCTCGACACGCAACACCATGCTTGAAAAAGTTCTCTCAGCACTCTCGGCAGAATCACTCCTGCGTCTCGAAGAGCGAAGCTCGGAGCGCGACTTGCAGCGTATCTACCTACTGGATCTTTCAGCGTTCCAAAATGACTCTACAACCATTTTGGGCAATATCACGATGCAGCAAGATGTCTTCCTGTTTGAAAATGAACTGACTAATGTACGCTTTCGCTTTCAGCAGCGTATGGGCATCAATCAGTTTAGTTTGGGGGTAGAGCGGCGACTATTTGTGGAGCGCAGCGTGCGTGCTGTGACACGCTTTGGCTACACACTGGGGCTTGAATTGAATGTTTTTTCAGGCTTGAACCGTGCACAAGCAACCTCACTGCAAGAGCGCGACTTTGGTGCACTCGGACGGCAATTTTTTATCAATACCCTCGGTGCAGCGACAGATATTTCATATCGCCCGATTCAAGATGTGGAACTTGGACTGCGTCTTTCGTTTGAACAGCGCGAAGATACCTTCCCTCGCTCTCGCACAGGCAATCTTGCACGAGCGCTGCTCAATGCGCAGCAACTGCGCGCAATTTACTCGTTTCGTGGCAAAGGTCGCATCAACGCGCAGCTTGAACGCACCGAAGCTGCACTCTCAGGCATCAATCCCACTGATGCCGCCTTTGAGCTGTCTAACGGCAATCCCTTTGGCACCACCCTGATTTGGCGACTCGACGCCGATTATCGCCTGAGCAACTTTATCACCGCCTCAGCAGGTTACGACGGTCGAGCCTTGCCCATCGGACGGGTGATTCACACTGGACGCGCCGAAGTGCGCGCTGTGTTTTAGAACGGCATGAAAAGTTTGCAGAAAATGATGGGTCAATTAAGCCTGCAGCGTTGTTTCTTTAGCTTCAAAATTTAAAACGCGAAAGCGCCTTGCGGCGCTTTCCGTGCTATACGTCCCCCACACCGTATAGCCACCCAGCGGGCGCTGAGTGTTTGAAGATTTGCAGTTAACACAAACTTAATACTGCAGAAACAATTTTGCAACATCAATGCAAAAAACTTTATTTGCTACCATGAATAGACATCTTAAATTTTTGCCATGCTGCAACTTCATGCCATTCAAAGTAATCTTTCTGATTTTGCTGCGCGGCTACGAGACCGTGCTTTAGAAAAAAAGCGTACAATCGCGCCTATCTATGATGCGCTTCGCACACAGCCTCACTTGTGCTCACGCTATGAAGAAAGCATGATCTCGCACAAAGTCGCACCGATTCCTATTGAGGAACCTGCGCTGAAAAAAGGCTTGCCTGAGCGACCAGCATCGCTTACTCTTTGCGCAACTGACGGCTCACAGATTTTTCCCGATCGGCATCTCAACGCTGACTTTTTTCTGCTCAATATCAGTCGAATTGTCTTTTACATTGGAACACCTCAAAAGCCAATACTGCAAAGCTATGCACAACTCTACGATGTCTATCAATTCGAGCAAGACCTTACAGCTGAAAACGAGGATGAGCCGTTAATCTCATCTGAGTTTGTCTCCGCACTACGCCAAGAAGAAGAGTTGCGTCATCTGCTAGATGCTGCAAGCCATGCTCGGCAAGAGAAAAATCCGCTGCTTGCACTCATCGATGGCACCCTCATCTGCTGGCATCTCAAACGCCTCAAGCCACAGACGTTGCAAGATGCTTTCACAGAGCGATATGTTAAGCTATTAGAAGAGTTTCGACAGCAACATCTTGCCGTGGCAAGTTACATCAGTTTCCCGAGCAGTAAGGAAGTGGTAAATTTGTTGCAAGCCTTACTTCGTCCCGAGATGACAGCAGCACAAGTAGAGTGCCCTAAAAATCTTGATGATGCAGAGTTTTTCGCAGGCTATCTCTCAAAGGGCGAACGCTCTGCTATCTTTGCTAGCCGCTCCGAGTCACTGAAGTATTATGACGACTCAGATAGGATTTATTTTTTCTATCTTCACACAGGGCGAGAAATCGCACGCATTGAATTTCCTAAGTGGTGCTACAACCTTGATATGATTGATTTCATTCATGCAACACTTTTTGACGACTTAGAAAAAGGCGGTGGCTACCCCATGACGCTGACTGAAGCACACGAGCAAGCGGTTGTCAAGTCGTCGGAGCAAGAAGAATTTTATCGTCTCCTCGAGCGGCTCTGCATGGCAAAAGGCTATAGACTTAATTATTCAGCTAAAAGCCTCTCAAAGAGAATTGCCAAACTCTAAACTTGAATCATGACGCTACACCGCAACTTCCTACGCCTTGCAGTTCTTTCACCCCTTTTCATGGCACTACTCGCATCACTACTTTCAGCATGCCTGACCTTAGACCCTGATGATACACCTGTCATTGACGCAGAGATGCGTATCAAAAATAACTCAACGGTCATCGGCGATACCTTCAATGTCGTCTCACTTTTGCCTGAACCAGCAGACTCTAATCAAACACCGCCTACCGTTGTCTATACTTTCAAATTTTGGCAACCCGAATTTTTTGAGAATGAAACGCCGCAAATTCGGCGTATGAAAATGGAAAACTACCGAAACCTTTATTGGTATGCGCCGATTGCTATTCCCTCTAACGCACAAATTTTTTCCTACTACATTGAGGGCGTGCCTAATCAAGATTCTCTAGCAACAGAAGATTATCTTGTCTATAATCGTGCTGGAAAACCGGTGCAGTGGTCGCACTACCGCTTGGCACATGCATTGCTGCGCCGTAAAACAAATATGGATACGGTGCTCTCACTGCTGCGCACGGAACTTTCGCTCTATCCTAACAGCGATGATGCTTATATCTCATATTGGTCGTTATACTTTCAGCATGCCGGTCGCACCGATGAAGCGCTGGCAACAATTGAGCGGGAAATTGCTGAAGTGCGTCGCCAGCGCCGTGATGACCCGCGCCTGCTCGAGGCTATCTCACTGATGTATATCTACGGCTTGAACGATCGAAGACGCGCTTACGAAATCACCCGAGATATTCCTGATACCTACTTACACCCGCTCAACCTCTACAACCGCTTCTTGATGGAGCCGGATAATGACAAGCGCGAGTTAGCCCTTTCAGCTATGACCGAAAAATATCCGACACTGCCGCTCACGATTAAGATGAACCTTTCACATTTACTCTTTTACTTGAGCAATCAAAAACTTGCAAACTACAGAGATCGTGGTGCTATCTTTGCAGAGAATATCCTGAACCGTCGCCTAACAGCACTGCGTACCGCACGCGTCAATACCTATGCCATTCGCTACCTTTTCGATTATTATGCAAGCCTAAACCTCTCTAAAGCCCTGCCTTATGTGAAAGATGTACTTCGTATGGACTACGACCGTGAAGTCTATGATCCAATTACACTCTTGGGCTTTGCAGAACGCTACGCCAGCACGAAAGATTACGCAGGCTTTGCAATTGACCTTGCAACAAAAGCCATTGAAGCCATCGAAGCAGAAAAGCAAAAACCCCTTGTGCTGCGCCCTGAAACTGAATTCGTGCAAACTGAGGTGGGCCGGCAACTCTTCCATAAAGACGTGATTGGCTGTGCATACTACTACATCGGCAAAGCGTATCTAAGCATCGGTGATACAAAAAATGCACTGGCGAATTTCCGCGAAGCTGAAAAAATTGCCTGTCGCGCGCAGCAGAACTCTACTTCGATATGGCAAAACTGCTGCATAGTCTCAAAGATGAATCTGCACAGAACTATGCGTATAGAGCTCTCGCCATCAAATATTCAACGCAAGTGGAGCAGTGGATTAATGATACCTTGAAACCCAAACTCAAAAAAGCTGAAACAATAGAGGCAAGACGCGCTGGCGCAGAAGTTATAGCACCACCATTCTCAATTAACTTACTGGATGGAAAAAGTGTGTCGTCATCTAATCTTGCTACACCATTGACCTTGCTCTATTTTTGGTCGCCTAATTCCACAATCTCCAAGTTGATTCTATCCGAACTGCAACTGCTTTATGCAAAGTATCGAGCACGTGGCGTGTCTATCTACGCCGTTGATGTAGAAAACAAACTTGCTGCAGTGAAAGCAGCACCTGAAGAATTCACCTTCAGCTTCCCACTCGCAGAAGGTACACCTGAGTTTGTCTCTCGCTATCAAGTGGCACTTTTGCCGAGTGTCGTTGTGCTAAAAGCAGGAAAAATTGTTTATCGTCAAATGGGATATAGTAACGAGTTTACGAATCAACTCGACGCAGCACTGCAATACACACTGTTGGAAAATGAAGTGTCCACAACTGCTCCAAAAGAAAAAACACGAAAACGATGACTATAACATACATTGGTGAAATCGTGCGCTCCAACACAGCACAATTTTCAGCGATCTTGCCGAAGGAACTCGCTGAACAGCCACAATTGCCCGTCAAACTCGGTACATTAGTCAAAGTTGAGATGACTCACTTAGCGGTGTTTGGCATCGTCTCATTTATTGAGCATGCACCGATTGAGACCAACCGAAAAGTATTGCCTCATGGCAAAACTAAGCTGGAACTTCGCCGTGAAATGCCCCAAGTCCTCGAACTTGTGCACACTGAGTTTAGCGCACTCATCGTCGGATTTCAGGCAAATGGAAAAATTTTGCAAGCCCTGCCACCAACACCGCCTGACTTGCACGATTTTGTCTATCCTACTTCGCGCAATGAAGTTGAGGCATTTCTCAAAAAACCCCCGACGTTTTTGCGGCTAATTTTGCAAAACAAAGAGACAGTGCCCGATGAAGTAATCGTTGCATTTTTCCGTAACCATCACGCTGAAATGGAGCGACAAGATTTCATTGCGCTTGGCAAAGAACTCGCCTATCTTTTGGGCGACGACTATCGACGCTTAGAATCTATCTTGACACGCATTCATGACTAACTCACTGCTTGAAAAAAAAGCGGCGAAAGCACGTGAAACCCAAACACCCAACGATGCCAATCGACCTTGCGCTGTGTCGCTTGGTAGAGGATTGGACTTAAAAAATCCAGTGATGCTTGCTTCAGGTACAGCGTCTTACGGCGAAGAACTTGCTGCACTCACCGACCTGAATGCGCTGGGCGGCTTGGTCACAAAAGCCATATCGCTGGAAGTGCGTGAAGGCAATCTACCGCAGCGCATCGTGGAAACTCCAGCGGGTATGCTCAATGCAATCGGACTGGCTAATGTGGGCATTGAAGCGTTTATCGCAGAGAAATTGCCATTTCTGCGCTCGCTGAACCTTGCCGTTGTGGTTAATATCGTGGGTAAATCCATTGAAGAGTATTGCGAAGTGGTGCGCCGCTTGGATGCTGAAGATGGCATTCACGGCTATGAAATCAACCTCTCGTGCCCTAATGTGAAAGGAGAGTGTATCATTTTCGGCGTGGATGCAGGCGCCACATATGAAATGACGACGGAACTGCGCAAAATCACGCAGCGACATTTGATGATAAAACTCACGCCAAATGTAACCTCAATCGCTCACATTGCACAAGCTGCCGAACGCGGTGGAGCAGATTCTGTTTCACTTATCAATACACTCGTAGGTATGGCGGTCGATTATCAAACGCGCAAACCTAAACTCAGAAACATCACAGGCGGACTGTCAGGACCAGCTATCAAGCCGATTGCCCTGGCGAAAGTGTGGGAAGTCTATCAAGCCGTGAGTATTCCAATTGTTGGAATGGGAGGCATTACAAGTTTTGAAGATGCTATGGAATTTTTTTTGGTTGGCGCACATGCTGTACAGATTGGCACAATGAATTTTGTCAAACCTAACATCGGTGAAACCCTCGCACGCCATATCGAAGCACATTTTGCCAATGCCGACTACACTTTTTCTGAATACATCGGCAGTCTAAATACTGCGTAACAGGCTAAGCCTGCACAACATCCACATTTTTGGCTCAAAAATCTCGCTGTCGTGATAAATATCACACCCTGTGAAAACTTAACAAGAATTTAGCACAAGGCATGAAACAAGCGCGCTAATCGTGCGTATATTTGCTTCAGTTCAGGTACAACTTGTTCTTTTCCACATCAAAGACTCTGCTTCCTACAGTCAAGCCCAAGCGCTTGCAGCAGAGCCTCCTTTGTTGTTTTGTTGTTTTGTTGATAGAGGGTCCCGACCGATGCGTCGGGACTTTTTATTTTGCAGCACTCTGAAAGCATTTACATGAGTATGTAAAAGTCAGTAGATTGCAAGCTGACAGAGTACAGGCAATTCATGCTTTGCAGATAATCAATCTTTTTTTTCAAATTTCTTCTCAAAGCCTATGCTTGAATCCATTAATCCTCTGAATGAGGAGCGCTTGCAAACGTATTCAGAGCATACACCAGCTGAATTAGAAGGTGCGCTGCATCGTGCAGAGCGCGCCTTCCAGAGTTGGAGGAAAACGTCGATTGCAGAGCGCGCAAACCTGTTGAAAAACGCTAGCATCGTGTTGCAGCGCAACGTGGAGCGTTATGCTGAACTCATTACGCATGAGATGGGAAAGCCAATCACCCAAAGCCGTGCAGAAATTGAAAAATGTGCTATTAACTGTGCTTACTTTGCAGACCATGCCGAAGAGTTTTTGCGCCCTGAAATGGTAGAGACCGATGCAAAGAAAAGTTATGTAGCGTTTGAACCATTGGGCGTGGTGCTAGCCATCATGCCGTGGAACTTTCCATTTTGGCAAGTCTTTCGCTGTGCTGCACCGACACTTGCTGCAGGCAATACGCTCGTGCTCAAACATGCTCCCACAACAACAAGCTGCGCACTTGCTGCTGAAGAAGTCTTCAGGGAAGCAGGATTCCCCGAAGGGGTCTATCAAACCTTGCTAATTGCAGCGCAGCATGTACCAGAGCGCATCTCCATGCTAATTGAACATCGTATTGTCAAAGCCGTAACCCTGACGGGCAGTACAAATGCAGGAAAGTTCGTTGCTGCAAAAGCTGGTGTCATGCTCAAAAAAAGTGTGTTAGAACTCGGCGGTAGCGATCCCTACATCATTTTGGATGATGCGGATCTTGACCTTGCTGTTGAGACATGTGTCAATTCTCGATGCATCAATACAGGGCAAAGTTGCATTTCAGCAAAGCGGTTTATTGTCTTGGAAAGTGTTCGCAAAAAATTTGAAGAAGCATTCGTTGAAAGAATGAGAGCTAAGCGCGTGGGTGATCCGATGAGCGGCGTCGATCTGGGACCATTGGCACGACAGGATTTACGCGAGAAATTGCATCAGCAAGTTGTGCAGAGTCAGAACAAAGGTGCAGAGCTTTTGTTAGGTGGCACATTGCCTGAAGGCAAAGGCTTTTTCTACCCGCCAACAGTGTTGAGTGCAGTTAGAAAAGGTATGCCGGCATTTGACGAAGAACTGTTTGGTCCTGTAGCGGCTATCATCTCAGCAAAAGATGAGGCGGAGGCACTTGCGCTAGCAAATGACACCTGTTATGGTTTAGGCGCTGCAATTTTCACGCGCGATCTTGAACGTGGCGAAAGACTGGCAAGAGAAGTTGAAGCAGGCAATTGTTTTATCAATGCGATGGTCAAGTCAGACCCACGCCTGCCTTTTGGCGGCATCAAAGAATCGGGCTTCGGACGTGAACTCTCCCGCATTGGCATGCACGAGTTTGTCAATATCAAAACCGTGTTTGTCAAATAGTGTGCGTAAAAGTGTTACACGATGCAGGTATGCAGGAAATTTGAGACTAAGCTACAAAAGGGGTGAGTACAGCTTTGTCACCCCTCTAACTTGGGTGGACGAAATCCCTACTTGAAAAATTCGTCCAGCGTATAGACCTTACCGTTGACTTCAACGGAAAGTTCATTATTGTTCGGATTGACAAATACTTGAATTTCTCGGACCGTCCATTGCACGCCGCGCCCATCGTAGTTCATATTGTAGCGCTCTTCGTTAAGCATCACGGTGTCATTGACAGGCACAGCGATATCCTCATTGCTCGATAGCACAACAAGTTGGGCGGTGCCATCCATAATCTTGCGCTTGAACTCAGGGGTCGCGTTGATGCGGCCATATCCTGCAGCTGAGGAAATTGTGAGTTTCAGGCGACCGCGTTCATCGCGCTTGGCAGAGTGAATGAAGTATTTGTCAATCTTATGAACAGCATTGCCTGATTTATTGAGTGGCATAGTTGGCTCTGATTTAATGTGATGAAAAGTAGTTAAACTGCACCTTGCTGACACTTCAAAGTTAGCATGCCTAAAGCTATTGCTTACAACCAAAACAAAAGGCTGCCTTGAGATGGCAGCCTTTTTGGTCGTTTTTACTTATCGTCAACGATTTCAAAGTCAGCGTTTTTGACCTCACCATCACCGCTTGGCTGCTTACTCCCGCCAGAGTTGTTCATGCTGCTTGCGGCTGAGCCTTGATAGAGTTTCGTGGAAACCTCTTGCCAGATTCTGGTTAGGTTATCCATAGCGCTCTTAATGCTGGTGATATTGCCGCCCTTTTGTGCGTCTTTGAGGGCATCCACTGCAGCATTCAGACGTGAGAGGTCTTGAGCAGGAATCTTATCGCCCAAGTCTTTAATCTGGCGCTCAGTTGAGAAAATCAAGGCGTCGGCAGCATTCTTTGTATCGGCTTCTTCCTTGCGGCGACGGTCTTCTTCGGCATGTGCCTTCGCATCTTCGCGCATCTTTTGAATCTCTGCTTCAGAGAGCTTGCCACTGGCTTCAATGCGAATCTTCTGCTCGCGACCTGTAGCTTTGTCCTTAGCAGAGACATTGAGAATACCGTTGGCATCGATATCAAAAGTTACCTCAATTTGAGGTACACCGCGCGGTGCTGGCGGAATGCCGTCTAAGATGAAACGACCAAGCGTTTTGTTATCAACAGCCATCGGACGCTCACCTTGCAGAATGTGAATCTCTACGGACGATTGATTGTCAGATGCCGTCGAGAACACTTCTGACTTGCGTGTTGGAATGGTCGTATTGGCTTCGATAAGCTTCGTCATCACGCCGCCAAGTGTCTCAATACCCAGCGAAAGCGGGGTGACGTCGAGCAGCAACACATCCTTGATATCGCCTTTGAGCACACCACCTTGGATAGCTGCGCCAATTGCTACAACCTCGTCAGGATTCACGCTCTTGTTCGGCTCCTTCTTGAAGAAGTCGCGCACCATGTCCTGTACTTTTGGAATACGCGTAGAGCCACCAACCAGCACAACCTCATCAATGTCGGCAATATCGAGTTTGGCATTCTTCATGGCGCGACGGCACGGCTCAAGCATGCGCTCAAAGAGATCTGCACAAAGGGCTTCAAACTTTGCACGGCTAATGTTCATCACCAAATGCTTCGGACCATCTTGTGTAGCTGTGATGAACGGCAAGTTGACCTCTGTATCCGTGCGCGATGAGAGTTCAATTTTGGCTTTCTCGGCTGCTTCTTTAAGACGTTGCAGCGCCATCGGGTCTTTGCGCAGGTCAATACCTTCTTGCTTTTTGAATTCGTCAGCCAGATAGTCAATCAAGCGTTGGTCGAAGTCATCACCACCAAGGTGTGTATCACCGTCCGTCGAACGCACCTCAAAGACACCATCGCCAAGTTCAAGAATAGAGATATCGAAAGTACCACCACCTAAGTCAAACACAGCGACCTTTTCATTGGCTTTCTTTTTGTCAAGACCATAGGCAAGTGCGGCAGCAGTTGGCTCGTTCAAAATGCGCTTGACTTCCAAGCCAGCGATCTTACCAGCGTCTTTTGTGGCTTGACGCTGTGCATCATTGAAGTATGCAGGTACCGTGATAACAGCTTCGGTAACTTTTTCACCAAGATAGTCTTCTGCAGTCTGTTTCATCTTTTGCAGAATCATCGCCGAAATTTCCTGTGGCGAATAGACTTTGCCCGAAATGCGCACACGCGCTTGACCACCTTCATTGATCACTTCGTAAGGCACCATCTTAATCTCTTCGGTAACCTCTGCATAACCGCGACCCATAAAGCGCTTGATGGAATAAACTGTATTCTTAGGGTTCGTAATCGCTTGACGTTTGGCAGGGTGACCTACGACGCGCTCACCAGTTTTCGTGAAACCAACAACAGATGGTGTGGTGCGGTAGCCCTCTGAGTTGGCAATCACGACCGGCTCATTGCCTTGCATCACGGCAACGCAGGAGTTCGTAGTGCCCAAGTCAATACCAATGATTTTTCCCATAACTGCTCCTTTTGTTTATGTTAAAATGAATGCAATAAAACCTTTTGTTGCGCTCTTACTCCTAAGGCAACGACAAGTATTGTTTTTACCTATTTTACAGCAAAAACCGTTCCTAATCCTGTGCTTATCATATGGCATTAGTAAAAGAAAGTTACAACTGATGTTACTGCTTCGCAAAACATTGTCGCAAAATTCACACGCGAGACTGTTTGACATCACAGAGAGGAACATCGAGCAAAAGAGAAGAGAAAGTAAAACAAGGTTGTCAAAACATGATAAATAAAAAAGTGCCTTCGCAGAAAATGAACGAAACTGCGAAAGCACCATTGAAAAAGGAGAATAACTATGAACTGAACCTGTAAATGCTTTTCGAGGCAAAAAGGTTCCATGATGGGTATAAAAAAAGTCGATTTTGTCGATTTCTTTAATAAGTTCTTGATTTCAACGGCTTAAATTTTTGATAGCCAGCGCAATTTTCTAAAAAAAAGCAGCCCAACCCATCAGGGTCGGGGCTGCGAACTTCGCCTCAAATGTACGCTTACAGCAGGTTACTTAATTGCAATTTCTTTAGCTTTGACAACAGGTTCGACCTTTGGAAGCGTCAGTTTCAGGACGCCATCAGCAAAATGCGCTTCAATTGCTTCAGCATTGATATTTTCGCCCATCGTGAAACTCCGTGTCAGCGACCCAAACACACGCTCTGTACGATAGAAGTTCTTCTTGTTTTCTGTCGTTTCTGCGCGGCGTTCAGCACGAATCGTGAGCAGATTATCCTCGATTGTAACCTTCAAATCCTCTTTCTTGACGCCCGGTAAATCGGCTTCAATGTAGATGGCTTTGTCATCTTCTGAAATATCTACACGAAATGCCGATGCGTCAAACATAGTGGGCAGCGATGGCATGGTGCTCTTAAAGACTTCATCAAAGACGCGATCGATAGTGGCAAACGGGTTTTGATTGAATTTGACCAACATAGCTCTTACCTCCAATTTTT
>NSLH01000037.1 GCA_002763895.1 [Chlorobium] sp. 445 | reverse complement strand
AACTGAATTTTGCAACGCCCTCAGGGACAGAGCGCGCAGGAATTGTAACAATTGTGCCGAAGAAGTGCGGGCGCAGGTTTTCGGTCTCGCAAAGCTCGACGATGTCGTCCCAGAGCGTTTGCCATTCTTTGCGTTCCCAGCTATATGGACGCTGAAAGAGCGGCACGAGGTATTGCTTTGCATCGCCGAGTAATTCTACCAGTCGCGTAACAGAGGCTTCCATGTGAGTATGGGTGAAAAACTTGGAATAAAACTTGTTTGAATTTACAAGTGGGCTGAGTCATCTCAAAGTTGTGGAATTGGGGGAAGTTAGGCAAGTGTGCAGTGAGCAAACCAGTGGTGTTCAGGCTTGCAAGAGCGCGAAGAAAATGCTGATGCAGCTGTCAGCATGGTGTAGATGTGGAACGGCCATCAAATGGGGCAGCGCCGCACGGCTGTAGAGAAGTTGGTGTCGAGTGGGATGTCTTTCTCGTAAAGATGCCAGAGTTTTTGACAGGGGAAAGTCTCTTCGTAGAGTGCTTTGCCGATGATGACAGAATCTACGCCGAGTGGTTTTAATTCGCCAAGTGCAATAAAATCTTTGTAGGATGCAACGCCGCCGGATGCCGTAACTTTCAGATGAGTCTGTTCGGCAAAGCGTTTGAGCGCCGCATAACTGATGCCTGTAAGCATGCCATCTTTGGAAATGTCCGTGTAGATGACGCGTTCCACACCCAAGTCTTTCATTTTCAGACCCAGTTCAACGTCTGTAAGTGCACTCTCGCTTGTCCAGCCATTGACTCTCGGTATGCCGTTTTTAGCGTCGATACCGATGACGATTTTCTTTGCGTCAAATTCTTTGATGAGTTCAGCGACAAGATTGGGGTTGGTTACTGCAGCTGAACCAATGATAATGCGACAGACGCCGATTTGCAGATATCGCTCCGCATCTTGCATGGTGCGAATGCCGCCACCGACTTCTATGGGAATATCAAGGGTTTCTACAATGCGCTTGATAGTCTCAAAATTCTGTGGTGAGCCTTTAAGTGCCGCATCGAGATCGACAAGGTGCAGCATTTTGGCATTCTGTTTGCGCCAAAGAATCGCCATGTCGCAGGGGTTATCTAAGTAGACTTTTTCGCGCGCAAAATCGCCTTGTGTGAGTCTGACGCATTTCTGATCTCGAATGTCAATAGCAGGTATGATCAGCATAGCAGACCTCGTCGCAGTTTAGGGTTAGAACTCAAGCTTAATGCCTTGCAAAATTTTTCAGAATTTTTAAGCCTGATTCACCTGACTTCTCTGGATGAAACTGCACAGCAAAGATATTATTTTTCTCGATGCCTGCTGTAAAGCTTACGCCAGCGTAAAAGGCTTCTGCAGCAATGCAAGGCTCGGTCATATCGCAGTAGTAAGAATGCACGAAATAGAAGTATTCCCCTTCATCGATGCCTTTGAACAGCGCAGAGTGGCGATGTATACGGTCTAAGCTATTCCAGCCAATCTGCGGCACTTTGTCTTTCGTACTATCGAACTTGCGCACATGTCCAGACAGCAAATTTAAGCCCTGATGCAGTCCCATTTCTTCGCTTTGGGTAAGTAAGAGTTGCATACCTAAGCAGATGCCAAGCAGGTCACGACCTTTATCGGCGTGTTCAGCAATGGCTTCAGCAAAGCCTGTACGGTGCAGAGCATCTATCGCTTTACCAAAAGCACCGACGCCGGGCAGCAAAATTTTCTTGGCGGTGGCAATCTCGCACGGCTGATTTGTCAAGCGAGCCGGAATGCCCAAGTACTCAAAGGCTTTTTGCACTGAGCGCAAGTTGCTTGCGCCATAATCAAGAATGAGAATCACAGCTGTGTAAGCTCGTGCAATCTGTTGTGTCAAAAATGCGCAACTCAAGAAAATAACTTGTAAGTTTAAGCATTGTGGCGCGCTTATCAAAGCGTTTTTGAAGCAGATTAGAGGATGGCGTAGTTTTGCGGCGCGCACATTTTATTTTTATGGCTAAAAGAGTACCTGCTGCATCACATGCGTGGTATTGTCGAACCCTAGCAGCTTGATATGGAAAACAACATAGCGCTTCGAATTTTTAGCTTTGCCGTACTTCTGATGGGGGCGGTCTTTATGATCTTTGGCGTGGTGAGCCAGTATCGACAGTTTCAAGTCCAGACATGGGCGGAGACAAAAGGCAACATCACGCACTCTGATTTTGTCGACGATAGCGAAGGCGGCAGGTTAACAATCGAGTATGAATACAGCGTGGCAGGCATGCGTTTTCAATCAACACAGCTTGCGCCTGCCTTTATGCTGTACAACGCACGTGAGATGGCAAACAAATATCCTGTCGGTGCAGCTGTAACCGTCTACTACAATCCTGACAATCCTGAGGAGGCGGTGTTAGAGCGGCAAAGCGCTGTAACATGGGTGCCTATCTTTGTGGGAGCACTATGCCTAGTCATAGCTGCTATATTGTTTTTCGTGGTTCAATAGACGTGTGTGCTCAAAGCGAAGGGGTGAGACCAAGTCCGGGGCGGTCAAGCGGACGCATGATGCCGTGCTGCAGTTCAAAGCCGCCGACAACGACATCGCGAGCAAGGTCAAGACTGCCATCAAGGTCGAGATACTTTGTGGCACTTGAAGCAAATGCAAGGTGCAAAGCAGCAGCGATGCTAATTGCACTTTCATCGTTGCAGCCCCACATCAACTCTATATCCGCATGTTCTGCAATGGTAACAATTTCACGGGCGCTTGTAATGCCGCCACATTTCATGAGTTTAATGTTGAAAATACGGCAGGCTCTGGGTGGCGCAGCAAGTTTCAGGGCATCGCTGGCGTAAAGCAGGGATTCATCCGCAGCAAGCATGGCTTTAGTGTCGTCAGGCAAGGATTTCATATCATCAATGGCAGCGGCAGGCAATGGCTGCTCAATGAGCTCGAGGTCAAGTGTGCGCGTCTGTTCAACAAAGCGTTTCAAGGTAGCCACATCATAGCCTTGATTTGCATCGACACGAAGGCGAGCACGATGACCGACATGCTCATGCAGCTTGACAAGCCGCTCTACATCTTCTTCGAGTGACTGTCCAATTTTAACCTTGAGAATCTGAAACTGCCGTCCAAGATATTCTTCTGCTTCTTGCAAGGTTTCCTCTATACCTTTAATGCCAATCGTGATAGAAGTTGGCAATGCATCAAGTTTCTGACCTAAGAATTTCACCAGTGGCACATTCAGGTATTGTGTGAAAGCATCGTGCAGTGCAATATCCAAAGCAGCCATTGCTCCGACATTGTGTGCATAGCGTTGCCGAACGGCATGGCAGCACTCACCGAAAGCGCAGATGTTGCGCCCAAGAAGCCATGCAAAATCATCTTGCTTCAAGTCGTGCAAGACCTCATCGAGCGAGACGCCAACGACCTGCGGTGAAGGATTCGATGCACCATAGCCTACGATACCGTTTTCAAGAGCAACTTCGACGATGACGTTTTCAACCGAAGTAACGCTTTTGTAAGCAATCGTGTAAGGTCGAGTAAGCTCCAAATTTTCTTTGCGAAGGCGCACAGCGGCAATTTTCATCGGCAGCGGTATCAAATGTTAAAGAAACGGCGAATAGCAGCGAGTGCTTCATCGACACCTTCTTCGAGCGGCAAGATAACAGGGATACCCAATTCCTCACGATATTGCATCTTGAGCTGCCATGCTTGTTGAGGGGTTAGCCCCTCAGTGTTTAGTGCCAGTGCAAGCGTTTCAGCACCAAGCAAACGAATGAGCTCAATTTCACTTTTCACGGAAGGGATCTCAACGGGAAAATTCTCTGTGCCTTTGAAATAACGGCGCGAGGGTTTGTGCTGCAAAACAACGCCCTTGGCTTGCCCTGAGATAATAAACTCACTGCCACATGGACCTAAAGGATTGCGCAGGGCAGATTGTCCTTCAATGAACATGATGTCGGGCTTGGCTTCCTCGAAGCACCGCACCAGCACACTTTCGATTTCACCGGTGATAAAGTCATTGATTGTGGCATCAAAAATAAAGCCATACTTGCTGCCTTGCATCCAGCCAGTTTGACCGGTGTAGATCATTTCTGCGCGCAAGCCTTGTGCGCATGCAGCTTGTGTGAGAAAGCGGCAAGTGGTGCGTTTGCCCAAAGCGCAGTCTGTCCCCAAAACTGCAACACGCGGCGTAGTAACTTTGTGAATGCGTCCCGACCAATACGACAGCTCTGATGTGGGCTTGGGTTTGCGCACATCAATGAGTTGCACGCCATGCTGCGCAGCAAGGGCTTGAAAGTCGGGCATCTCGGAGAGAAAATCGTGCAAGCCATTGACAATGGATAGTCCTGCACGAATCGCGTCTTTAAGCGTGGCTTGAAAGTCTTCGGGCAGCTTACCGCCTGCAACAGCAATGCCCACGATGCAGAAATCAATCTTCTGCTCAATCTTTTCAAGGGCTTCAGCAAGCGAAGCAAAGACGGGAATCTGCCGTGCCTTGCCATCTAAGACAACGCCGGCATCTTTGCCAGCACTGACCTGATCGAGAATGCCTAGAATCTTGAAGCGCTCTGTGCCGCGAATCAGCCCATGCGCAGTTTTTGCATGTTGTGTGTGGAGCAAGCCGTTGGTGAAAACAAGTGCAGTGCCGTCCATTGAGTTTGATGATAGTGTCTGGTGTTTTTTGCGTCTGTTTCCAGTAGGATATAACTCTACAAAGATACGTTAGTGCAAGTTATTGCATGCCATAGAGGCGCTTGAATGCAGGCTCGTATTTGTCGCCATTCTGCCAGCGTGGTCGCTCACGTCTATCAGCGATGCGTCGTGCGGCGTGAATGTAGGCTTGACAGAAGCGGTGCAAATACGCAAAATTAAAATACTCATCAGGTTGGTCAGCCACTTGGTGATAGTATTTGCCAATTTCTGCATCAAAACTTCTAAAGCCTTCGCTGAAGGTTGGTGCAGGAATGCCTTTCATAGCGAAATTGACATTATCGGAGCGGTCGAAAAGATTTTGATCAGGTGCAGGGTCTGAGACGACGCCTAAGCCAAAAGCCTTTGCGCCCTCTGCAAGATCTTGCATCGCTGTGGTGCGTTCCCAACCAATGACAGTAACGATAGTAGTGTCGTTGTAGCCAGCGCCATCAACGTTCAAATTGAAGACGATTTTATCGAGCGGCAGGAGTGGATGCTCTACAAAGTATTGGCTACCTAACAAGCCAACTTCTTCTGCTGTCAAGGCAAGGCAGATGATGGAGCGTTTGGGTGGTTTTTGAGCAAAGGCTTTGGCGGCAGCAAGCAAAGCGGTTGTGCCCATGCCGTTATCGCGTGCGCCATTGAAAATGGTGTCGGTTTGATTCGGTTGCTGCCTTGTGCCAATATGGTCGTAATGCGCGCTAAGCAAGACATACTCATTTTTGAGTTTTGGGTCGCTGCCCTCAATGAAGCCGATGACGTTTTGCGATGAGATTGGCTCACGCACAAGTCCGCTGGTTGAAAGTGAGCCTGTAAGCAAAGGTTGGGTTTTGAGTTGTGCGGCAAGTTTGCCACTACCATCGTTGAGCCAGAGGTAGGGCATATCGGATGCTAAGGTTGTACGCAGCACAATGGTTTCACGGTTAGCAAATTGCACAATGAATGTCCAGGCGATAGAAGCATTGTAGAGTTCAACTACCGCAAGGGCACCGCGTGAGGTTGCAGCTTTTTGTTTGGCTTCACGCCAGCGAAACGCTTCGCGCAGGTCGGCACTGTCAGAAGCACCAAGTTTGACGATAACGATTTTGCCCTTGACATCTAATCCTGCGTAATCATCACGGCCAGTTTCCTCATCGACAATACCATATCCAGCAAAGACCACAGGGGCATGCATGTTCAAGGCACTACCGTTAAGCACAAGCATGTCTTTGCCGTGCTGCATGGTGTCGCTTCCCAGAATGAGTGTAGCGTGCTGCGGCGGTTTGATTTTGAGCAGGGGCACATGTTGGAAATAATGAGGGGCATCTGGGAGCGGTTTTAGACCATAGAGACGAAATTGTTCAGCGATGTATCGAGCGGCAACATTGTTTCCCATCTCGCCAGTCATGCGTCCCAGAAGTTCATCGGCAGCAAGGAACCGAATGTGTGCGGCAACTTCAGCTTGTGAGAGTGAAAATTCGGGTAGAACGGTCTTAGATACACTGCGCTGTTGGGCAAATGCTAATTGCGCAAAGGTAAAAACTGTTGCAATGCAAAGAAGAAAAATGGTGCGATGCATAGCGGTAGATGATGAATGGTTTGAAGAAAACTTCTCGTAAAAGTCTCACGCCTGAGGCAAAAGACAAAATTGCCTAACAGATTATTGCGTGCTCTCTTCAGAGAGCTCAAGGCTACGTGTCATCATTGAGCTGAAGAAAAGGCTATTGAGAAAAAGTGTGTTGGTGCCATACCAGAAAGCGCGAAAGTTTGGGTTGTCTGCAAAGAGAACGGCGCGTCCACTGCCTGCACGGCTAACAATAGCAGCAGCGGTATTGCGCAGCATGTCTTCATTTTGTTTGGAGATATAACCTGAAAGCAGCGGTTTTGCAGTGTATTGAATAGGTGTGGCATAGTGATTGCGTGAAAGCTCTAAGAAAAGTGTATGGTCACGAAAGAGTGCAACTTTATCGCTAGTGTAACCAAAGCAAAGCGGGTGTGAGCGATCGAGTGTCGCTTCGAAGATGGCGCCAGTGATACTTTGCGCGCGTGTATCTTTTTCAATGTTCTCGTAGGGCAAGCGGATTTTAGCAGTATCTTCTTTCGGCTTTTTGATTTTCTCTGACACGATACCGCGCTGAATAAGCCACTCTGAGGCACCTTTCATGGCGACAAGTGTGCCGCCTTGTAAAACATAGCGTCGAAGGTTGGCAACAGTGGCAGAATCGAGTGTAGTGTAACTGCCGCCGGGCATAACAATTGCAGTGTATTTGGAGAGATTCATTCGACCAAGCTGCGAAAGTTCGAGAATAGACAAATCCATATCGAAGCGTTGATCGAGCAAATGCCAGACTTCACCTGCTTCTAACGGTGAGACCCCTACTCCTGCCAGCACAGCGACACGCGGCTGTGTAACCGTTACAAAGTTTGAGCTGCCTAAACCGACAGTCGAAAGCCCTGTATTTACGGCAAAAATATCCAAGCCATTTTGCTTAGCAAGCTGTTGCATCAGCGCAAAAAGTGAATCTGAAGAAAAGCGCTGCTGACTGAGTGCCACCATCACGGTGCCATAATCAAATCGACGCTTGCCTTGCGCAGTTTGCATCTCGAAGGGTTGTAGGGTGACTTTGGTGCGGATTCCAGCTTTCTGCAGTTGGTAGAGCGCGCGTGGGGCATAGTAGGCATTCCACTCGAAGAGGTAAGCGTAATCAGCTTTTCCACCAATAACGGAGCCACTTGGAAAAACAAGTGAGTCTACACGCTTTCCATCAACACGCGCATTAAGTTCAGCATAAGGCAAGCCGAACGCCAAAGGCATGGTCCAAGCCGAGATGTCATAGAAGAGGCTATCTTGAAAAGTTGTGCGCCGCTCAAAAATGGCAGTAATCAGTCGGTATTGAGCTTGATTGGTTGGCACAGCAAAGGCTTTGCCTGCTTTGAACTGCACGCCGCTGACGGTGATGTCTTTGGTAAGCTCATAAAGTTCAATTTGATGGCGGCGCAGGATTTCAGCAAAGTGGAAATTTTTTGCAGCATCCGTAGATGAGCCAAAAAGGTAGGTTTTCACATTAGATTTTTCAGCCTCAGCAAGTGCAGAGACAAAAAAATCGCGTTGGTGTGCCAGTAGTTCTTTACGCAAAGCTAATGCGGCACGCAGCGTGGAAAATGAGGTGACAACCTGATTGCGAATGGTGAAGGGAAAAGTCAGAAGCCCATTAGCACTTTCTTGAACATGTCCGCGAGAACTGGCTTGCTCAAAGAGAATCCCGATGCAGCCTTGTAAGTCAGGATAAGTGGAGCCCTTGCCAAAGTAGAAATCATCATAATTTTCTTTAGTAAAGTAAAGCGAGCCCAGCTCGTCGAGGGCTTTGGCGTGGAAATTGCCAATGGCTTCAGTAAGTTCAATGGTGCGTTTAGGGGTCAGCGGATGGTTGCGTGATGGTACACCGGGTTGAAAGAAAAATGTGGCATTTGTACCCTGTTCATGATGATCGGTGAGAATGTTGGGTAGCCATTCGTGAAATTTGGCAAGCCGTGCTTTGCTCTCCACATGTTGAAGCGGTAGCCAATCACGATTAAGATCAAACCAGTAGTGATTAAATCTGCCCGAGGGAAAAAGTTGGTTATGCTCACGGTGTTGATGGTCGGCAATCAGGTGTTTGCCTTTGTGCATGTTTGCCCACTGTGCAAAGCGGGCGATGCCGTCAGGGTTGATGTGTGGATCGATAAGAATCACCATATTGCGTAGCCAGGTTTCGACTTCATTGTTTTGTGCGGCAGCAAGATAGTAGGCAACCAGCGGCACAGCATTGACCGCACTGGGTTCGTCGCCATGAACGCTATAGCCCATCCAGACGACAACAGGCATGGATTCAAGTGGCAAGTTTTTAGACTTTTGCGGGTTTGCAAGCTCCTTATGCTGCTGTTTGATGAACGCAAGGTTACGGCGATTCTCTGGTGAAGTAATGGTCAGCAGTAAGAGCGGTCGTGCCTCATAAGTTTTGCCAATGGTCTCGATGCTGATGCGGTCACTGGTTGCAGCAAGCGCGTAGAGGTAAGCATCGATTTGGTCGGGGCGCAAGTGCCAGTCACCCACTTGGAAGCCGAAGAAGGCTTCAGGCGTGGGCACTTGTGGGTTGTAGTCGCCCTTAGGCAAGTAGTAATCGAGTTTGACTTGTGCGGCAAGAAGGGTGGTGATGAGAAGCAATGAGGGAAGAAAGAAAAGAAACTGTAGTATCATTGCTTAGGTGGTTTGTTGTTGATAAGATTCCCATAAAGAATTTGCCATGGGAAAGTTTTTTTGAATCAGACCACAATCTAAGTTTTTTTAGGGGCTTTTCGAGGGTAGAGAATGCAGCAGTCTTTCAAGAACTGGGCACGCCGTCAGCTATGCATGCCATAGAAGCCCCTCATGGCATCAAAGAAAAAATCGGGAGCGAATTTTTTGCGACTTGCCATTTGGTAAAGCGCACGTTAATCGATTAAATTCAAGATAAAAGCAAGTTCAAGGTAAAGAACGAGCGACTTTTAGCGACTCTACTATGGCAATGACGGCACAACCCTTTTCTTTCTACAGACGCTTCCGCTTCGTGATAGCATGCAGCCTGAGTCTGTGCTTTCTTTGTGTTAGCCTTGCCTTTGCAACGTGGGCTTCTGGTGCAGTGCTGGGTACGACGGGTAAAATTGTGGGGACGGTTATTGATGCAAACACCAAAGAGCCGCTAATCGGGGCGCGAGTGGTTGTAGAAGGCACAACGCTCGGTGCAAATACAGACATCAATGGCAACTATGTGATTCTTAATGTGCCGCCCGGGGTCTATAAAGTGCGTGCAAGCTATGTTGGTTATCAAACCAAAGTGGTGACAAATGTGCGCGTCAGAGCTGATTACACAGAGCGTGTCGATTTTGCCTTAGCGCTTGAGGATGTCCGCACGGAGGAAATCGTAGTCAAAGCTGAACGTCCGCTGGTCATCAAAGATCAAACTTACTCTGCGGCGGTCGTGGGCGCTGAAGAAATTCAAGCCTTGCCTGTCGAGGACATCAATCAAGTAATTGGCATTCAAGCAGGGGTGGTCGGTGGCAGTTTTCGTGGCGGTCGACGCAATGAAGTCGCGTATCTGGTCGATGGAATTTCAGTAACCGACGTCTTCGACGGCAACTTTGGGCGCACCTTTGCGGCAGGTGCGTCGAACTTCATTGATCCGCAAACCATTCAAGAAGTGCAGGTCATCTCTGGTGCATTCAATGCAGAATATGGACAAGCCATGTCTGGCATTGTCAATATCATCACCAAAGATGGGGGCGAGCGGTATACTGGACAACTCATGATGTATGGTGGCAATTACCTTACGCTGCGTACTGATCTCTACCGCGGTCTCTCCATCAATCCGTTGAACATTCCCAACGTGCAAGCCAATGTCAGCGGACCTATACCGATGACGGATAACAAACTGACATTCTATGCGGCAGGACGCTTTTTTGCTAACGAAGGATTTCTGTATGGCATTCGCCAGTATCAGCCTGACGACATTATTTCGCTGCTGGATTTGCCAAACAATCCGTACAGCCAACTGCAGACGCCTTTTCCGGCGATTCGCGGTCGCTTTGCAGTAGGCGATCGCGGCTTTGGGACAGTAACTTTTCCGGGCAACCCACCTTCGCCGCCGCTGGCGTTAGATGAGCGCGGACGTGTGATCGTCGACCGTGAAAACGGAACTATTGTTGCAGTGCCTTACAATCCCACACCGACGAATCTGTTTCTCTTTGACAACTATCGTAACTTAGGCACAGGCGACAATCGTCCAGTGCCGCTCAATCCTTATGTGCGTGGCTCATTTCAAACCAAACTCACCTACAAGCCACTGGATGTCTTCAAAATTTCCTACAGCC
The DNA here is from genome assembly GCA_002763895.1 of [Chlorobium] sp. 445. NCBI lineage: Bacteria > Pseudomonadati > Chlorobiota > Chlorobiia > Chlorobiales > Chloroherpetonaceae > [Chlorobium] sp. 445. Next base: position 11,465 of record NSLH01000037.1, on the reverse strand, counting down.
TCAACTATGAAAATGAACGCTTTCGCTCCTACGACCATGTCTGGTCGCGCAATCCCGATGGTGACCACACCTTTTTCCGCAACACGCTCAATCACATTTTGAAAGCAACTTACACAATCAGCAGTACGGCGTTTTTGGATGCAACCTACTCGAATTTCAACACGCGCTCACAAAATTATGTCTTTGAAGATGCCTTAGACCCGCGCTATCAATTTCCGGGCTTGCCACTGAGTGTCGGGCAAGGGGATTTCTTCTTTGCAGGCGGTACAAAAAATGAGCGGCTTGATCGACGCACCGTAACCAATCATTTTCGCGCTGATGTGACGAACCAGCTGAGTGAAGTGCATTTGATTAAAACCGGCATTGATCTCAAGGTGCATCAGCTGGAGTACAGTGATTTGCGTGTGCGTGATCGTTTTGAGAACGGTGTGCCAAATCTTACCGATGGATTTCAGCCTGAGCTTGCCGACCCTATCAACGAATTAGAAGGCGGTGAACTATACACGCGCAGCCCGATAGAGTTTGCGGCGTATCTTCAAGATAAGATTGAATTTGGCAATTTTGTGATCAATATCGGGGTACGCTTTGACTACTTTGATGCGCGCGCCCAAGTACCACGCGACCCTAGCGACCCGAGCGAGTTCATCAAACTGCTGCCTGATAGCATTTTTGCAGAGCGCAATGGCACAACCGAACGCCTCAAGCCAGCGACACCCAAGTTTGCATTCAGTCCGCGGCTAGGTATCTCGTTCCCTGTAACAGAGCGCGGTTTGGTCTATTTCTCATTTGGGCAATTCTTCCAGATGCCGCCGCTCGCACTGCTTTTTGAAAATTCACGCTACAAGTATGGCGAACAAGCCGGCGCAGGAGGCTTTATCGGACCATTTGGTAACCCCGACATTCGACCACAACGCACCACCAGTGGCGAACTAGGCTTACAGTTGCAAATTGGCGAAACCATCGGCGCAACCCTGACCGCCTACTTTCGTGATATTCGCGATCTGGCAAGCTCTGCCTTCATTCGCGACCTTGTAAATGGCGCGCAGTATTTCATTTTTGACAACTTCGACTACGGCTTTGTACGCGGCATAACGCTCTCAATCACACAGCAGGTCTCCAACAGTCTCAACTTCGGTATTGATTACACCCTGCAACTAGCCCAAGGCAATGCCTCCGATGCCCGCACAGCTGCATTCCAACGCCGAAGTGGTGCTGAAATAGAAACCCAACTCTTGCCACTGGCTTGGGACCAGCGACACACACTAAATGCTACCATGAATTATGCTGCTGACGACTGGATGGTGGGTGTCATTGCACGCTACGGCTCAGGCTTCCCTTACACACCAGAACTCATTCCTGCACCAACAGGTGGCGTAGCGCGACTCATCAACAACGCTGGCACAACACCGCCAACTTTTACCGTCGATGTGCGTGCAACAAAGCACTTCAAAATCAATGATCTGTCGGTCGGCATTTTTGCGCAAGTCTTTAATCTCTTTGATACAGCAAACGAAATCGGGGTCTTTGAACGCACAGGGCGCGCCGTCAGCAATATCTTTTTGCCAGTCCAAAACAATCAGTTTAACACCTTGAACACAGTAGAAGAGTTCTTCGTGCAGCCATTTCGCTTCTCTGAACCGCGTCGCATCTCACTTGGAATGACGGTCAATTTTTAATGCAACTTAACTCGTCGTTGAGCATGATTCGTGCAGCGCTTTTGGTCTGTTGGTTGAGCTTGCCAGTGCTATCAGTTTGGGCACAAGGCATCACCGTGCCGCTCGAGCAGCCCTACGGATTGCAGTTTCAACGCACAAATGTGCACAATGGCAACCGTGTCAAAACCGCCTTTTTCAATCATGGGCGTGTAACAGGTGGGGAAGGAGTGTTCCCGAACGGGGCGTGGCCAGTGGAAAACAACACCTACATCGGCGACCTCAATGTGGTGATTGGTATTGAGCGCGTCTTTCAAGACACGATTGTGTTCTTAGCGACCGATCCAACGCAGCGCACAGGGCGACGGCTACGTGATGGGCGCATCGTCACCATTCCGCAGAATGCAATTGTCGACACCCTTAGCATCGGTGCACAGCGTGGGGTGTTTATTGCCGATACCTCATGGTTTGTAACTGCAAATCCCAGTGTGCGATTCCGGCGCACCGAAAAAAATCCGGGCGGTCTTTTCTACGGGCTTACTCCATTTGCAGGATTTTTCAATCCACGCCAAGATCGCATCGCGATGAGCCACCTGCCCGAAACCTGGCCCGATCGCTGGCCCGACCAACCAACTTGGATTGACCCGCAGACGGGACGCGCACAATGGAACGGCTACTTTGGGCGTGGAATCACAAATGCAGACCAAGAAAGTTACTTTGTGGCAACAGATGCAACCGACCGACAATGGTTCGATGCCTATGGCTTTTTACCATATCCAGGTGATACACGGCGATATGGCGCTGGACTGGTGGTCTCTGTGCGTGGCTTACAGTTCTCAAACTTCCTTGCACAAGATAACATCTTCTGGATTTACGACATCAAAAACGATTCACGCTTCGACTACGACAAAGTCTTCTTCGGCTCTGTTGTTGGCACAAACATTGGCGGTACACCAGCGGCAGGCGGTATCTCGTTCTTCGACCAAAGTCGCTCCATTACCTATAGCCGCGCTACTTCACCGCGCAACGTGGCTGGCAATTGGGACTTGCGGTTTCCAGTCGGACTGTTAGGACTAGCGTTCTTGGAAAGTCCGGGCAATCCTTATGATGGAATTGACAACGATGGTGACTGGCGTAATACAGGGCGAAACGCAACACGCACGCCTCCACAGTTCAACATCAATGGCGGAACAGGACCATACGACTTCGACCTCACCACGCGCACAACTGACCCTGAATCAGGGCGTGAAGTGTTTTTCTTTCGAAGGGTCTTGCGCGCAGGCGACCCAATTATTCTCATTGAGCGGCAGCGACGGCGCATTGCAAAGTATGACAATGAGATTACAGTCTATGTTCGTCGCGCCCTCACGGTGCCAGAGCGCGATACCGTCGTGGTCTCACTGGGCAAACGCTTCACAATCGGACCAAATCGCGTGCTTACCGAAATTCCAAACAACACGCTGGACGACAATCTCAACGGCATCATTGACGAAAATTACATTTTGCATGTCGATAGACGCGTTACAGAATTTGACCTCATCACGCAGCAATCGCGCGCACGCAGTTTGCCACCCTTGCACTACATTGACTACATTGCGCTGGCACAAGAATTTCCGACAGGCTTACCTGAAGGCTCTGGTATTTTAGACCCGATTGTCATCAATCAAAGCCTTTATCCGATGATTGATGAACGGCGCGATGATGGTTTTGACAACAACGGTAATGAAGATGGCAGCGAACTGTTCTTGGATGCACGCGATGTCAATGAAGCAGACCAAATTGGACTGACCAGTTTTGCGTTCGGCACAAACAACGATTTTGATTTAGGCAACATTTCTGAAATGGTGCGCTCAACCCGACCGGGGCGCTTCGATCTCATTCCAGCAGATGTAATTGATGGCGATTACATGTATGGCTCAGGCTATTTCCCGCTGGGCGCTGGGCAAACTGAGCGTTTCTCAATTGCACAAGTCTATGGCACGGATGAACTCAACATTCTAAGTAATCGCGATATTGTGCAAGCCATTTATGATGCCAACTACAATTTTGCACGCCCGCCTCAGCCGGTGCCACGCCTACGTGCCTACACCGATAAAGACCGAGTCACGCTCTATTGGGATAGCGAGTCCGAAAACTACCGTGATGAATTTATCCGTCGTCGCTTGGGCTTGCCACAAGGCACGAACGATCCGCGCGTGAAAAACTTCGAAGGATACAAAATCTATAAAGCCACCGACCCCAATTTCTCTGATGCACTGGTCATTACGGATTCACGTGGGCAGCCAGCACAGCAACTGCGTCCAATTGCGCAGTTTGATTTAGACAACGATGTCAGTGGTAATTTCCCATTGACTTCTCGCGCACTCTTAGAACAATCGCGCGGCATCGCCTACTTCCTTGGAAGTAACACAGGACTAGCACGCACCTTCACCGATTCGAATGTGGTGAACGGCAAAACATACTTCTATGCCGTCGTAGCTTACAACCGTGGCGATACCGCGCTAGGGCTCTATCCTTCTGAAAATCCAGTGAGTGCGCGTCCCGATGGGCGGGGCAATTTTCTCTTGGGACCAAATGTGGTAGCGGTAACGCCCGGCGCAAAAGTCGCAGGCTTTGAAAATCCGATGGGCTTCACCGGTGAGCTCGAGCCTGTTCGACGCAACAACCGACCGCCAGTCGGCGATGGCAAAGTGCGCTATACCACGCTGAATCCAAAGGAAATCGAAGACCGTGACTACATCATAGAATTTCAAGACACTTCGGATGACGGTATAGACAACGATGGCGATGGACGCAAAGATGCAGAAGATGCAAAAGAGCTGGCTAAAATTACGGCATCGTTTCGTGTGATTGATGTAACCAATCCTGCACGTCCTGATACGATTATTCGCAAGAGCACACTCCCGCTCTCTAATCGACGCTCGTATCGACGAAACACCAATCTGTATGTCGCTGACGACCAGATTTTCAAAGGCATATTGCTCACGATTGAAAATGACATTGATGTGCGTTTTGATGCATTGCGTTCAGGCTGGCAGCGTACAGGCCCCGATGCAGCGCCAAATACCTACAATGTAAGCGTAACGCCAGTTGGACCTGAAACCTTTGAGACCGCAGCAGCTGTCTTTCAGCATGTGGCACAAGCCAATGATTTTGAAATTGAGATTGTAGAAAACAATACCAGCAGTGCAATCAACTTCCGACGCGGCGAAGTCATTCGCTCGATTCCAGCACAGCCATGCAATTTTGTGGTGCGCAACCTTACCACAAGAGAGCCGGTGCGATTTTTCTTCCCAGTCAATTCATTCAATACGCGCTTAGATACAAACCTCGTACAAATTGCTATTGCCTTTTCACCTTCATCATTGCCCGACGGCACCGATTCGCTGTTTAGCTGGGTGATTAGCTTTGTACCAACTCGCCTTCAACCTGCAAGACGACCGCGCATTGGAGATAAGTACATTGTTTGCTTTGTAAAGCCCTTTGCCAGTGGTGATCAATTTCGCTTGCAAGCGCGTGCGGTGCGTGTCAATGAAGCAGCAGCCAAAGATGCCTTAGAGCGCGTGAAAGTTGTGCCTAACCCGTATCTAGCGCGCAGTCTCTACGAAGGGGCGCTGCCGCCTGGCGTACAAACAGGACGCGGCGAACGTGTTATCACCTTTACAAATGTGCCGCAGAATGCCACAATTCGCATCTACACTGCACGTGGTGATTTTGTGCGCGAGCTGCGTCAAGATAGCAGTGTGGAGGGCACCGTGCGCTGGGATTTACGTACGCGAGATGGCTTGGATGCTGCGTACGGACTGTACTTCTACCACCTTGATGCGCCGGGCATTGGCACAAAAACAGGAAAATTTGCGCTCATCAAATAGCACATCACCATGACGAAACTTCTCGTGAGCGTCCTTATGCTAATCTTACCCCTGAGCCTTGCAGCACAATCGCGTGTGGCAACCACGGCCGCACAATTTCTGGGTATCGGCATCGGTGCGCGAGCCATTGCCATGGGCAGCGCACATATTGCCGCGTCCCCTGATGTAGCTTCGCTGTACTGGAATCCAGCAGGTATTGCACGCAATACAGGCGTACAACTGGGCGCCGTGCACTCACGCTGGCTCGTGGGCACGACAATGAACTGGGCAGGACTGACATACAATCTGCCAAACATTGGCACCTTTGGCGCTGCAGCCACATGGCTAGCATCCGGCGATATTGAGCGCACCACCGAACTGCAGCCCGATGGCACCGGCGATTTTTTCTCGGTCAATGACGTGGCTATTCAACTCAGCTATGCAACCTCACTGACCAATCGGTTCTCGGTCGGTGGCAGCGCAAAATTTATCAGCCAGTCCATCTGGACGGCATCGGCAACAGGTCTGGCGTTGGATTTAGGCATTCTCTTCGATGTAACGGACTTTCTGCGCCTTGCTGCCACAATGTATAACTTCGGCACACAGATGAGCATAACAGGCAATGCGCTACTGGTAACAGCTTCAACAGGTACAGGAGCCGCAGGCGAAAATAACGGCATTCCGGCACGACTGGCAACCGACAACTGGAACCTGCCGCTCGTCTTCAAAATTGGGCTGGCCTTGCAAGCCTACAAAGACAAAGATCATCTCGTGGTACTGGCGCTGGATGGCGTGGCGCCTAACGACAACTACTCCTATCTTAATGTCGGCGCAGAATACGTGTGGCGCGAGCTTATCTTTTTGCGTGCAGGCTACAATACACTGCTGCTCACAGAATCCGAAATGGGGCTTGCCTTTGGTGTCGGTCTCAAATACGGCTTTGCAGGGTTCAACGTCGCGTTTGATTACACATTTCAAACCTTTGGCAAACTGAATCCACCGCAGTGGTTTTCGCTCTCGTTGCAGTTTTGAGCGTAAGTCAATGATTACAAAAAAGAAAGTTCTTACGAAACTCAAGTAATGACAATGACTAACACACTCGAATTATGGCATCACCTAATGTTCAACCATCGGTTGTGAGCACAGCCGAGGCACGCCCTAACTATACCCCAGCCTTTGCAGTTGTAACCATGCTCTTTTTTATGTGGGGATTTCTGACCTGCCTCAACGATATTCTCATTCCACATCTTAAAGCCATCTTTGAGCTAAGCTATGCACAAGCGGCGCTGATTCAATTCACGTTTTTCTCGGCATATTTTATTATGTCGCTCCCATCAGGGAAAGTGATTGCAAAGGTCGGCTACAAGCGCGGCATTGTGATTGGGCTCGGCACAGCAGGCATCGGCGCGTTACTGTTCTATCCTTCTGCAGCATTTTTTTCCTACCCACTTTTTCTGACCGCCCTCTTCGTGTTGGCTTCTGGCATCACGCTCTTGCAAGTTGCAGCAAACCCTTATGTAGCCGTGCTTGGCAGACCCGAAACCGCATCAAGCCGCTTGAACTTAGCACAAGCCTTTAATTCACTGGGTACAACGATTGCGCCTGCATTTGGCGGCTTATTGATTTTGAGCGGCTCACTCAAAACTGCAGAAGAACTGCGTACCATGACAGCCGAAGCCGTAGAACTTTACAAGCTCACGGAAGCGGCATCCGTGCAAGGTCCGTACCTTGGTCTTGCATTAGCACTCTTTGCGCTGGCAGGCCTAATTGCACTCTTCAATTTACCAGTCATTCCAACAGTTGAAGGCGATGAAGAAAAAGAAAGTGCCTTTGGTGAAGCCCTAAAACAAAAACAACTCGCTTTTGGTGCACTCGGCATTTTTCTCTATGTCGGTGCAGAAGTCTCTATCGGCAGCTTTCTGGTGAACTTCCTTGGACTGCCAAACATTCAAGGCTTAAAGGAATCTGACGCAGCAAATTTTGTCTCCTATTACTGGGGCGGCGCAATGGTAGGACGCTTTATCGGGTCAGCCTTGCTTGTGCGCATTAAGCCGGGCACACTGCTGGGCATTTTTGCAATCGTGGCGGCAACACTTGTCGTGCTAGCGCTGCTGAGTTCAGGTGCAGCTGCCATGTGGTTCATTTTGTCGGTTGGACTCTTCAACTCGATTATGTTCCCCACAATTTTCACACTCGGCATCGACGGTTTGGGCAAACTTACAAACGCAGGCTCGAGCCTTCTGATTATGGCAATTGTGGGCGGTGCGCTGTTGCCCGTTGCCATGGGGGCATTAGCCGATGCGGTAGGATTGCAAGCCGCCTTTCTTTTACCTGCACTCTGCTATGCTTACATCGCCTACTACGGCTTTCTGGGCTCAAAACATAAATAACACTCGCATGACGAAAAGATTGTCCCTACTGCTGCTGGCGTCTGCACTTGTGCAAACCCTTTACCAAACCCTTTACGCGCAAGTGCCTACTACAGGCTTGAAACTCTGGCTAAAAGCCGACGACTTACGTCTTGCAAATGGTGAATCAGTCTCACTCTGGCAAGATGCCTCAGGCAATGCACACCATGCAACCAGCTCGGGTACAGCACGACCCATGTTTTTGCAAAATCAACTGAATGGACGCCCTGTGGTACGGTTTTCAGGTACAACGGGCTTTAGCAATACAGGCACAGCAATGAATATCGCGCTGCAAACAGGTAGTGCAGTAACTGCAATTGTGGTAGCTGCCAATCGTCGTTCACTGCTCGTGCGTGAAGCCGTGGATGTCTTGCTGGCGTCAAAGACCAGCGGCGATCCAAATCAATTCACAGGCTTTGGGCTCTCGACGTACAATGGCTTTGTCAGCACAACAGCGCGAGAAATAACCGCTGAAGCACCAGGACAAGGCGCAACCGTGCGACTGCGAAAGAACGGTCGCAATGCACCACTGATGCTGAGTCAAAATGAATTTGCAGTTATAACATACCTTGGTGCAGGCATTGCAAATCGAGGAACGGTCAATGGACAAGAGGCAGGAAGTCGTGTGCGACTGGGCAGTTTCGTCGCTGAAGCACAAGGGCTTTATGGCACCAACGATATTGCAGAGATCTTGCTCTACGACCGTGCACTGTCACAGAGCGAAGTTATTGACATCGAAAACTATCTTGGGCAGAAGTATAACATTGCAACAGGCTCGGAACCGTTTGCACCCGTCGTCATCAGTGGCAAACCTTGGCGTGGGGCAGAGTATCGTACCAGAGAAACCTTCACCTACGGTCGCTTTGAAGTGCGAATGCGCTCGGTTGCAGGCAGTGGTGTGCTTAGTTCCTTTTTCACGTATCATCCTTTTACAGGAGGGCGTGAGCAGTGGAATGAAATCGATATTGAAATTCTCGGTCGCTATAGCAACGAAGTACAGTTTAATGTCATCACAGCAAATGAAGTCAGTCATGCTTATCGGCAAGTAGTAAATTTCAATCCGCATCAAGACTTTCACGATTATGCGTTTGAGTGGACGCCCACATATGTTGCATGGTTCATTGATGGGCGGGAAGTCTATAGGCAAACTGGACCGCATATTCAGACGCTCACGCGTCCACAAAAAATTATGATGAATATCTGGCAACCGATTTACACGGATTGGACAGGACCCTTCGACCCGCGCATCTTGCCGCTCTATCCGCAGTACGACAATGTGCGCTATTATGACTTTACGCCAGGACGTGGCAGCGCTGGCACAGACAATAACTTCAGCTTGCGCTGGGTCGAAAACTTCGACGAGTTCAACCCTGAACGCTGGGAACGCGCCACGCATACATGGGACGCAAACAATGCGCTCTTTGTGCCTGAAAACGTCTTCTTCCGCAACGGGGTGATGTTTCTCGGACTTACACTGCCTGAACAAGCAGGACGCTTGCTGAGCGTGTCGCGCACTGAAGCGCCTGTGCCTACTGGCTTTTCACTGTCGCAGAATTACCCAAACCCATTTAATCCGACAACAACAATTGCATACCAATTGCCCAAACCGAGCCGTGTGAGCCTCAAAGTCTATGACACGCTCGGGCGCGAGATTGCAACGCTCGTGCAAACGCGTCAGCAAGCAGGTGAATATCGTGTGCAGTTTTCCGCAGAAGCACTTGCGCTGCCAAGTGGCGTCTATCTCTATCGCTTGCAAACTGAAGAATTTAGTCAGACAAAGAAAATGATTTTGCTCAAATAAGCGCAACGAGAAATCAACCTTGCCATGCTATCAACCTTGCCATGCTGCAAAATCGGATGACGACATCATGATATCGTTATGCACTCTCGTCGTAAGTTCTTGAAAGCCACATCACTGGCTTTGGCAGGCTGGGCTGCAGGTTCAGCGTTTATGGCAGAGCAAACACCAGATGCTGGTAACCAGATTGCATTCAAAAGCCGTCGCCCTGAACCTCCAAGGCGCACATTCCACAGCGAGGCTATCGAAGCGAAAATCGAAGAAATGAAAAAGCTCATAGCCGACAAAGAATTGGCATGGCTATTTGAAAATTGCTTTCCAAACACGCTCGACACCACCGTACAGCATCATGGCATGCTCGAAGGCAAATTAGACACCTTCATTATCACAGGCGACATTGCCGCAATGTGGCTACGTGACTCAACAGCACAGCTTACGCCCTATATTCCACTCTGCAAAGCCGAAAAGAAACTGGCGGATCTTATCAAAGGTGTCATCAATCGCCAAACACGCTGCGTGCTAATCGACCCGTATGCCAATGCATTCAACTATGATAATCGTGAGCCTTCGCGCTGGCATCAAGATAAGACCGCAATGCGCAACGAACTGCATGAGCGCAAGTGGGAAATTGATTCGCTCTGCTATGTGATTCGCTTAGCTTACCTCTACTGGAAAGCAACAGATGATGCGTCGTTTATGGATAAAAGTTGGCAAACCGCTATGAAGATAATCTACGATGTCTTCCGAGAGCAGCAGCGCATGCAAAACGATGGATCATATCGATTTAAGCGAGAGTTTGCAGCATGGTATGGCGACTGCGTTGCCAACGACGGGCTGGGCTTGCCAACACGAAAGATAGGGCTAATTCACTCGACCTTTCGCCCCTCAGATGATGCGTGTCTTTTCCCGTTGCTCATTCCGTCAAACTTCTTTGCTACAGTATCGCTGCGGCAGCTCGCTGAAATGGCAGAAGCTGAATTAAATAACCCTGCCTTTGCAAGCGCCTGTCGTACCTTTGCCGATGAACTTGAGCATACTCTGGAGCAATACGCAAAGCGAGAGCATTTGCACTATGGACCCTGCTATGCATTTGAAACCGATGGCTACAGCAATTATTACTTTATGGACGATGGCAATTTACCCTCATTAATTTCGCTGCCGTATTTAGGATGTCTCAGAGCAGATGAACCAACCTATCTGAACACGCGCCGATTTATTCTTTCAGAAGACCACATGTATTTCTTCAAGGGCAAAGCAGGCGAAGGTTATGGCGGACCACATGCAGGCTGGGAAATGATTTGGCATTTGGGTATCCTTGCAGTAGCACTTACTGCAACGCACGACGATGAAATCGTAAAGCAACTTCGGCTATTAAAAACAACGCATGCAGGCACAGGCTTTATGCATGAGGCATTTCATAAAGATGATGCGAGAAAATTTACGCGCGCATGGTTTGCGTGGGCAAATTCACTTTTCGGTGAGCTAATCTTGAAACTCCATACAGAACGCGCCTATCTTCTGAGAAAAGAAATTTAGTAACACTCACAGACAAACTTTCAGACAAGCAGGCGTTTTTGAAGGACGAGCAGCGCATAAATGCGGCAGAAAGAGATAAAAGATATTGTTTTTCAAAAGTGCCGATGAACCCTTCTGAAAGTCAAAGTTTTCGTAATTTTTGCTGATGCAGTCAAAACTTTCGCCAAGTTACCCGCAAACATAAACAACCACCGTGCAGTCCATTAAACAAACAGGATTT
>NSLH01000036.1 GCA_002763895.1 [Chlorobium] sp. 445 | reverse complement strand
ATTCGTGAGCGATATTACCGAAATGGTCAGCCTCAAGGAAAATGCACGACAAACGGAAATGCAACTCATGCAAGCTGAAAAGATGAGTTCGCTCGGTCAGATGGTGGCAGGCTTAGCGCACGAGATGAATACACCGCTTGGGTTTGTCAAAGGCAACTTACAACTTTTGTTGGAAGCACAGAGCGAAATTCAAAATTTGATTGAAATCTACACCCAACTCAAAGATGAAATTCTCTTTGGCACAAGCGAGAAAGTCGCCGAACTCATTGAAGCCATTGAGAAACGCACCAAAGCGCTGTCGCTGCACCGTGAGTCTGTGAGGCTATGTCAAAATTCACTGGATGGCATTGCGCGCATTCAAGACCTTGTGAGCAGTCTTAAGAACTTTTCGCGCCTCGATGAAGCAGCAGTCAAGACGACGAAAGTCTCTGAACTGATCGAATCCTCACTCAAAATCGCAGAGCATCTTTTCCGAGAAAAAAACATCGAAGTCGTGCGCGACTATCAAAGCGCCCCCAGTGTGCAGTGCTACCCTGCGCAACTCAATCAAGTCTTTCTCAATCTTTTCACAAATGCCATTCATGCTATTGAACACAATAAAGGTAAAGTCATTATCTCTATTAGCAATACACCTGAATGGGCAGTGGTAAAAGTGACTGACAATGGCATAGGTATCAAGCCCGAACACCTCAAGAAAATCTTTGAGCCATTTTTCACAACTAAAGAGGTTGGAAAAGGCACAGGCTTAGGACTTTCGATTAGCTACAAAATCATTGAAAAACACAATGGCACAATTGAAGTCAGCAGCAAAGTGCAAGAAGGCTCAACCTTCACAATCAAATTGCCACTGAAACACTCACCGAAAGTCAGCACAGCCGAAGTAGCCGAACTGGAATCACCGTTTGTAGATGACGAGACTAAGACGAAAAAACAATCAAATTGACGCAAATAAACGAGACTTACTACGTTACATTTAAAAATTGCAACTCAACATGAACACACAAGCAACCCAGATTCTTTTTGTGGATGATGAACCAATGGTGTTGGAGACCATCAGTCTTGTCTTTCGTGGCTGGCATTTCAAAACAGCTGTAGGTGCAGATGCGGCTTTGAAGTTAATCTCCGAAGAAAAATTTGCCGTGGTGGTCTCAGACCAGCGCATGCCCGACATGACAGGCGTGGAATTACTCAAACGTGTCAAAGAGCAATACCCAGAGACTATTCGCATTCTTCTGACAGGCTACTCTGATCTGGATAGCATCATTGAAGCCATCAACGCTGGTGAAGTCTGGCGCTTTATTAACAAGCGTGGGAAAATGATAAACTCAGAGGCACTGTAAAGGCTGCGGTTGATTTGTATGAGGTCAATCGCATGATCAAAGAGCAACAAAGTCTTGCAAAAACAAGTGCAGCACTAAAAAACGCAAGTCAAACCATACTTTTTGTCGACAAGGTCTCTAAGCACTTGAGGAGTTTCGAGACGCTCTTTGCAGATCGCTTCAATGTGCGAACAGCAGAAAACCTACCTGATGCGCTGAAAATTCTGGATAATGAACCTGTGGCAGTGATTGCCTGCGACTCAACACTTGCAAGCGAAGAAGGTGCAGAGTTCTTGGCAGCAGTCAAACATCGTTTCCCAGCACTTGTAACGATTTTTATGTCTGATTCCAAAGATGCAAGCGAAGCGATTCGGCTCATCAACGATGGGCAAATTTTCCGCTACCTTGTTAAACCGTTTCCACGTCAGGCGCTGGTAGAAGCTATAGAGAAAGCCATTCAAAAGCATGAAGAGCTGAGACTGGTAACAAAGGACGGTAGTGCTGCAGCGCAAAGACAACTGTCATTTAGCCAGATGATGGCAGACATTCGCCGCCGACGTGAAGAGAAAAAATTCTACTGAAGGCTGCTGATAGCGCAGAGCAGCGTGCGCAAAATAAAGCATGGCAAAGGCACTTTCAGAAGAGCGGAGCAAAAAAATCAGAAGTCAAGTGCGTTCGCTGGAGTTTTCTTTTGGCAATTCAACGCAAAAAGTAGAGCCTTTGCCCTTACCTTCTGATTCAGCCCAAACTCTGCCACCGTGCAATTCGACGAGTTGTTTGACGATGGAAAGCCCAAGCCCGGTTGAGCTTTCATTCCCGGTGGGTCGGGCAGAAAGACGTTGAAAACGTCCGAAAAGTTTTTTGAGGTCTTCTTCTGAAAGCCCTTGACCTTCATCTTTAACAACGCAGCGTACATGATGTGCGTGCACGAGTGTGGTGATGAAGACATTTTTGTTGCGCGGTGAGTATTTAATTGCGTTGCTAACCAAGTTGTCAAGAACTTCCGTTAGGCGATGTTTATCCCCGATTGTCATTGCCAGTTCAGCAAGCTGAAGGTGGAGTACAATGTTTTTTTGTGACGCATTCGGCTGATTTTGTTCAGTAACTGCTCGGGCAAGGTCGCTTAAATCAAGTAGCTCTTTATGAAGTTCAATCTTGCCAGATTCTATGGCTGCAGTATCAATAAGTTCTATGATGAGGCGAAGCATGCGTTGAGAAGCCCGCTCAATGCGTTCTACCATTGAGAATGCATAGTCATTTTTCAATTTTTCTTTCAATAGCGAAGCAAAACCCATGATGGTTTGCAGAGGGTTTTTGAGATCATGCGAGGCAATGGCTAAAAGGTCGTTCTTAAGCTGATTAGCTGCAGCAAGTTCGTCGCGCTGTGCTTCCACGATACGCTTTTGCGCTTCGATTTGTGCGTTTTTTTTCTTCGAGTACCTTTTGATGTTTTTGCTTGACATAAAGTGCCACGCCAACGCCAGCCACAGCGACTGTAAGCACCAGCGTCAGTGCTGCAAAAATTGTGCGCTCACGTTCGCTACGAACACGTTCAAGCGTGCGCGCTTGTTCCAAAAACTGAATTTCTTTCTCCTTTTTCTCTGACTCGTATTGCTCCCTAAGCTCAGCTATCCGTTTTTGTTCTTCTATCGTGAAAAGCGAATCCTTGATTGCACTAGCTTTTTTATAGGCAGCAAGGGCTTGTGCCGCATTGCCGAGCACGTCGTAAATCTCCGAAAGTAAAAAAAGTGCATTTTGAAGCAGTGTTCTATCACCAATATCGCTTGCAAGATTAAGACTTTTTGGTAGCGTAGTCCAGAGCATGAGTAGCTTGGTTGCGGCTAAGCAACAGTGCGGCGATATCGCGCAGGACAAGCGTTTGAGAAGGGATGTCAGAGAAGTGCTGATAGATTGCAAGTGCATCATGTTTGCAGGCAATCGCAAAGCGCGGGTGTTCTTCTTTATACAGATCGCCCATAGTACTGAGTGCGTCAGCAATGAGCATGGAATCGCCAAATGCTTGAGCACGTTTGAGTGCAATTGCGATGGAGTCGAAGGCAAGTGTAGGCTTACCTAAGTGTTTGTACAGACTAGCTGTACTAATCATCGTGCTGATGCTTTTCATGGTGTCGGCTATTTCTTCAAAAAGCAGTCGAGCGCGTTGGTAGTAAGCAAGAGCGTCATCATACCGCTTTTGGTCGCTGTAGATAATGGCAAGATTATTCAGTGTAATGGCAGCGCCAGAGTTGTCGTTAAGTTCTTCATAGCCTTTAAGAGCCAAGAAGTTGTGCACGACGGCTTTTTCATAGAAGCCTTTGCTATGATAAATCAAGGCGAGATTACCTTGGGCAAGTGTTTTGAGGTAAAGGTCGTTGAGGCGTTCGGCAAGAGCAAGTGAACGTGCATGTGCTGACAGTGCTTCGTCGTATCGGTCAAGGCGACGTTTGGCAATACCGATAAGTCGAAGGGCATGGGCTTGCAGGTGCAACTGTTGAAGGTCTTCAGCGAGGTAAAGCGCCTGAGAAGCGAGGCTATCAGCGCGTGGATAGTCGGTCTGTTGCAAAGCATGGCGTGCAAGCTCAAGCAGGCGTTGGATTTCTAAGCTATCATGTGCAGCAGCCAAGTTCTCGGGTTGAGCTGCAGACTGACCCCAAGCGCAAAAACATGATAGCATAAGCTCCACGCCACTCACACAACTCAAGAGCAGGACGACAAGAGCATATTGTTGAACTCCCCTTGCCAGACGACGACGCACAGAATCGACATTCCACATATGACCAAAGCACAAGTTAAAGCACGTTGCAAAAGTCCTTAGCTTTTACTTTTGGGCGTGCTGCTTACTTCTTTAAACTCTGCTTCTTCAATTTCATCTAAGCGTGGCGCACGAGCAGAGGGTTTTTTGATGTGCTTTGGTGCTGTCAGAAGCGTATAGAGAAAGCGCAAAAGATAGTATAAAGCAAAGCCAACCGCGAAAAGAAAAAGAAGTCGCAACATATAACCTCCGCGTTCAGAGTTTAACAGATATACTAGTATAGTCTTTTTTCGGGATTAAAGTACTCTGTGCCAGAGTGTGTGCGGTTGCAAATGAGGTTGTAGAGCTCTTCAAAGTCAGCAGGATTGGCGACAAAGTCAAGCTCTGTGGTGTTGACGATTAAGAGCGGCGTTTTGCGATAGCGAAAGAAAAAATAATTGTAAGCATCATGCAAATCTCGGATATAACTTTCCGTGATGGTGCGCTCAAATGGGCGATTGCGCTTCTTGATATTTTGCATCAGACGCTCAGGCGTAGACTGCAAATAGACGACCAAATCGGGTAGCGTGATGGATTTGTCCATAAAATTAACAATCGTCTCATAGAGCCGCAGTTCATCATCCTGCAAGTTCAGATACGCAAAAATTTTGTCTTTGTCGAAGATGTAATCGGTGATGAGGTATTCGTGGAAAAGATCAAAGTTACGCAGTTGCTGCTGCTGCTTGTAACGGCTAGCTAAGAACGAAAGTTGGGTTTGGAAAGCATAGCGTTCTGGATTTTCATAGAAGCGCTCAAGGAAGGGGTTATCCTCAAATTCTTCTAGAATCGGACGCGCAGAAAGCCGCTCGGCAAGCTTAAGCGCAAGCGTAGTTTTCCCAACGCCAATCACACCTTCAATTGCAATATATTTTGGGGTTTGCATGGTTTTATTGCCGCAATTCCCGGCGAAGTTTGTCTTTTAACTCTAGCTCATAGACATGATACTTGAATGCCATGCGTCCATTGATGAATACAACTGGAATTTTACTGCCGTATTCATTCATCAGATGTTCATCTTCATTGAGTTTGATTTCGCGTAGTTCAAAAGGAATTTCCCCCTGAACTTTCATCAATACGGCTTTTGCTTCATCGCACAGACAGCAGTCGTCTTTCGAGTAAAGCTCAACTAAAATCATGGTTCTAAGTAATGAGAGGTTGTTTCTTTTTAGAAGGTTTCTTCAAAGTCTTTGTATCAGCTTTAGCAGGCTCACTAGAAAGAGGCTGACCGCTCAGGTACTGCCAGCCAATAATAGAGACGATGAGTAAAGCGATAGAAATGAGTTGTGCTTGTGTAAGACCGAATGCGACGATATCGTTTAAGCGTAAAAACTCTACAAGAAATCGGCTAATGGCTTGAAGGGCTAAAAAGAGAAAGAAAAGTTGCCCGTCGGGACGCGGTTTCAAACGCATTTTCCACAAAACGGCAAAGAAAATAAAAGAGTACAGAGATTCGTAAATCGTTGTAGGATGTACAGGAATATCTGCAGGTACAGGACGATCGGGGAAAAGTTGTCGAAACTCATGGACAAGTTGCGGATTTTTATGCGCCAGTGTGGAGACAATACCGTTTGGATAGGTCATTGCCCAAGGCACATCGGTCGGTTGACCGTAGCAGCCATCGCCAGCAAGTAAGCATCCGATGCGACCAATTCCATAGGCGAGGATAATCGAGGGTGCCGCTGCATCGAGAAAGCGCAAGATGGGCAAGCCCTTCCACTTGAGGTAAAGGTAATTCCCGACAAGAGCGAAAATGAGTCCGCCATAATAGGCTAAGCCCCCCGAGCTGAACAGGGTGCCTATGGGGTCGCGTGCTAATTCATCTAAGTGCTCAACAACATCAAAGAGTTTTGCGCCAACAATGCCGAGCACAATACTCAACGCCAAAATGGTATTGGTAACATCAGGCAGGTTTTTGCGTGCGACTTCTTTGCTTGTGAAATAACTTGCCGTAAGAAAAGCCACGGCAAGCATTGCACCGTAACTGTAAAACTTGATAGGACCAATCGAGAAAAGCTCAGGATACATGGTGCTGGCTTAGAAATCGCATTGAAGAAAATGGAATCAAACTAGTCTAGAAAATAAAGTGCGGCATTTCATTTTTCAACTTTTATCTTTTGCAAAATTTCAGTAAGCAAAAGTGCCTGTTGTTCTCCTGTGCTCAAATTTTTGAGTTGAAACTGACCGGACTGCAGTTCGTTCTCACCTGCAATCACAACGTATTTCGCATTGAGGCGGTTGGCTTCGCGTAGTTGTGCTTTCAAGCTACGGCGTAAGAGATCGACTTCTGTGGCAATGCCCTCTTTGCGAAAAAGCTGTGCGGCGTGAATGGTCCAGTCGCGTGCGGATTCAGACTGCGCCACAATCATCACGGTTGGCGTAGGTGCCTGAGCGGGTTCAAGGAGGTGTTGTTTTTGCATGGCAATCAAGAGGCGCTCCACACCAGAAGCAAAGCCAACCGCAGGTACAGGTTTTTCACTTCCAAGCAGTGACGCTAGGGCGTCGTAGCGACCGCCGCCGCCTAAGGCATCCTGCGCCCCCAAATCTGAACTTTGTAATTCAAATGCCGTGCGAGAATAGTAATCCAGACCACGCACTAAACGGTGATCAATTGTGAAGTCAATGCCGAATGCCGTAAGAAAACTTTGCACTGCTTGGAAATGGGCTTGCGACTCCTCATCGAGATAGTCGGCAATGCGTGGGGCATGGGCAATGAGCTGCTGCAACTCTGGATTTTTCGAGTCCAAAATGCGCAGCGGATTTTTCTCAAAGCGTTCTTTTGAGACCGCATCCAAGTGCTCGTAATGTGGGCGCAGATACTCACGCAAGACTTCGCGATACACTTTGCGCGTGTCAGCATTGCCCAGACTGTTGAGCCGTAAGATCGTTTGGCGCACGCCGAGTTCGCGGTAAATCGTCATCATCAGTGCGATAACCTCCGCGTCAGATTCAGGTTCGGCACTGCCAATGCACTCGCAACCAAATTGCCAGAATTGACGCTGCCGACCGGCTTGCGGGCGTTCCTTGCGAAAGAGTTCAGCAATGTAATAGACTTTCGTAAGCGGCGCGCGTGTAGCCAGATTGTGCTGCAAGTAAGCACGAATCACGCTGGCGGTCATTTCAGGGCGAAGCGTGAGCGACTCGGCATCAGGGTCGGGCTGAAACGAATACATTTCTTTGCCGACAATATCGGTCGTCTCACCAATGCCACGTTGAAAGAGCGCCGTTTCTTCAAAAATCGGCGTGCGAATTTCACGATAGCCAAATCGTTCAAAGATGTCGCGCACAGTGCGTTCAACATAATGCCAATGATGAATGTCGTCAGGCAAAATGTCTTTTGTGCCTTTGATACATTGAAATTTCATAATTAGCCTTAATTCGAGATAAGGTCAGCAGACAATTTCCGCATGACAGGAAGAAACTGTGTAGCTGTGGCTCGTTTGCAAGAGCATCACAAGACGAAGAGTCAATAACGGGTCGTAAAACCTGCGCCTGCACAAGTCGTGTTGATATTAGATTTCAGGAAAAGATTGCTCCTCGAGTTGAAAGAGCTCAAGCACTTCAGCAGACGATTCAGCTTGTAGGAGTTTTTCACGCGTGGCGTCAGAGCCAATTACACGCGAGATGCGGCTAAGCAATTTGAGATGTTGTGTCAGCATTTGCTCAGGCGTGGCTAAAAGGAAGACCAACTTCACGGGTTCATCATCTATTGAAGCAAACTCCACTTCACGTTTGAGTACAGCAAATCCAAGCAGTGGCGCACTCACCGCACTTGTCTTGGCATGTGGCAGGGCGACATTCTTACCAATTCCTGTGGTCATTTCCTTTTCACGTTTGAGCACATCGGCGCGCAACTTGGCTCTATCCAAGATTGCAGGGTGAGATGAAACCAGCATCAGCATTTTTTCTATCAAGTCGTTTTTCGACTTGGCTTCAAGCCCAATCTGAATATATTTTTCAGAAATGATGTCGGAAAGTTTCATCGCTCCGTTGCTTAAACGCTTCAAAAATAAGCGTTAAATATAGCAAAAACGCTGTGCACCTACATGGCATACTTTATGTAAAGAAATGCAACAGGTGAAGCGATGCACAGTGAATCAAAGCGGTCGAAGAAACCGCCATGTCCGGGTATCAGATGCGAAGAGTCTTTCAGACCGCTTTCGCGCTTGAACATGGACTCAATCAAGTCGCCAACTGCACTAAATGTGCCAACAAGAATGCCGATGGCAAGAAAATGAACCAGTGCAGTGGATGCCAGCCATACCTGTCCAAGTCCAAGTATTGCGCCAGTGCACGCCAGCAAGCCGACAAGAAAGCCTTCCCAAGTTTTGTTCGGACTGTGTCGCTCAAAGAATTTCGTTTTGATGAATCGCCCGCCCAGATACTTTCCACCAAAGTATGCAGCCGTGTCTGCAACCCAAACGCCAATGAAGACAAGCATGGTAAGATAGCCATAAGGTTCACTTTTGCGCAGTTCCAGAAGCGCTGAAAAACAAAGTGGCGCATAGAGAATCGCCAGCAAGCCGGCACCTACATTGTGAATAGGCGAGCCATGTTTTCGAAACAATTCCACCGATGAGAGAACAGCTACACAAAAGACAATCAGATGAGCCATAGAAAAAAACTGTATTGTGCATTCATCAAGATGCTTGCGCCAAGAAAATAAGTAAAAAGCGAAGTTGGAAAGGTCTGCGTCGCCTTGAAGAGTTGTAACATCTCATAGAGAATACCACTGGCGATAATGAGCAAGATGATAAGAAAAGGCAGACCACCCAGATACGCGCAAAAAGAATAAGTGGACCAAAAATTACAGCGACAACAATGCGCTGCACCAAATTACGGTTCAATTTTCGTTCTCCCAATTTGGCTCTTGCGCATCAAGTTCTATCATCAGGCGCACCGCATCGGCGTAGCACTCTTCTCGGACTAAAATTCGCACAGGTTCAGTTGCACTAATGCTATGCAGCATGAAATCGCGCTTAGAATAAATACAAGCCTCAATATTTGATGCCGCAAGGTAAGCACGCAGCAGTTCTGCTTCAATTGGAGAGCCAAAGCGCGCAAGCTCTCGCCACGTGGGCTGCGCGTCCGATTCAAAAGATTGCTTCATCTACGAGCATGATAGAAGTTTGAAGATTAAAGAAACATTGAAGTTCGTAGCGCAAATTTCGTGTACCCAGTAGTAAATTGGAACACAGTGCAAACCGATTTGTAGTCAAAAGTAATTGGTGCGTATAGACAAAAACATGTGCTATGAAACAAAGTTTCTCTCTTCAGCCCGTTGATGCACGATTCAAACTGCGCTGATACAGAGCCAGCAGTGCAAGCGTGAGAGCTGCTGAGATGAGCATGGCTACAATTGCAGCGGGTGAAGAAATGTCTGGTTCGTCAGATTGCAAGCGTCTAACGACGTCATCGCTCAGACCTAAAGCCTCTTTTTGCCGCACAGCCATTAGCCCTAAGACAGAAAAAAAGTTATTGGCAAAGTGCGCCAGCATCGGTAAGAGCAATGTGCCTGATGAAGCACGTAGATACGACAAATACACGCCAAGAATCATTAAGGGCACGATTTGCACAGGATTGATATGATATAGCCCAAAAATAATGCCAGTCAGCACTGTGGCACGTGCCGTAGGCATGGCACGCGAAAAATTATGCTGCACATAGCCGCGAAAAAGACACTCTTCACAGAGCGCTGGCACAAACGCAACCGTCATCACAACGCTGACAAATTCTGCAGGACTATGCACCACAGTCAGCTTTTCAAGTATGGTTTTGTATTGCACTTGCATCTGACTAATTGCTTCGCGCCAGCCAAAGACATCGTTCATAATCACAAGCTGCACATCGCCAACATAACTCAGAAAAGGTGTCATAACGATAGTAGCCAGTGAGCCAGAAAGAGAAGCCATAAGCGAAGGCGAATGTCGCAAGCCAAGAAAATCAAAGTTGACTGCCGACAGTGGCGACCTGCCTGTATGCAACGACACCAGCAGTAAGGTGGGCAGGGCAAGAAAGAGAAGTTGCGCTACACTTTGTGAAAGTCGTATTGCGCTGCTATTCCACTCGGTTATATCGCTCGAGCGCGCACCTGTGAAAAGAATGGCGAGAATGGCGCCACCAATTTGATAGAGGAAAAAAAGCGCAAAAAGTGCTGAGAGCGCTACAATCGGCGGTGAAAACCGCTCTTGCTCAAAATATCCTCTATAGACAAAAGGCGATGAGGCAGTGGAAGATTCAGACTTTGGCGGTTCTGGTGCTTGATGCTCCATGACAAGTGCATTCAAAGGTTGAGCTGCTTTGACTTGCTTTAATTTCAAAAGGAAAAAATATTTTCCCAAATACGCGCATGCCAAACGCAATAGTCTTTTCAGCTCATGCCTTGAAAGTCGAAGAGCCTTGCAGGCTACTCCTTGCGTTTGGCTGTAAGCGGGTGAAGAATGCCTTCCATGGAAGCAATTTCCGCAGTGATTGCACCAACGGGAACTTTGATAGAAATTTTGACAGGAATTTTATTGTCGTCGTCAGTCATCCAAATAAGAATTCGCCCTTCACTCTTGAAAAGTCCAGCACCTTGCACCAAGGGCTCAACGACAACTGTGTTGAAAGTACCAACTTCAGTTTCAATTACATCACGGTAGCGCACTTTGACTTCGAGCGGGTATTCTTTATCGTCACTGATTTGCTTGAGGTGAATGCTCTCTCCATTCTTGAAAGATCGAAGATTAAGTGTGCGCACATAGAAATACGCAGAAAGAATATCCTGCGCATAAGCATTCATTGGGAATTCTTTATTATGCACAATAGAGCGCGCTCTGCCTGTATGGTGGAAAAACTCGACTTCATCATCTCTGGAAAATTTGCCTTCGCGCAAGCGTTGCTTGAAGTAAAGCGGACACATTGCGTCTTTGTGAATGAAAGTCTCGTAACGATCATCGACTTTGAAGAAGTTATCAAAAACGGGAAGCGTGTTAGCCGTAAAAACCACGTGGTAACAGGGTTCACCGCGTATGACGGTATCTTTGACGATAGCAATTTCTGTGTTGGCTGCTTTGATAAACCCATACTTCAAGTGGTATTGCAATCGTTCACCAGTGCGAAAGCTGTTATTTGCGACCTTACGATAAGTAAAAGTCTCAGCAGATTCTTGCGCCGTAAGCGGCAGTGCAGCAGCGCAAAGAAAGAAAGGCAGCAGTGTAGCAAAAAAAAGCAGCAAGTGTTTATGCAGGTTCATCTGTTGAACAAGTTAAGTTCAATGCTATTGTAACGCCGAACAAGGGTAAAAGTTTTACAAATGTGTTAAGCAGCACGAGTCGCACGTGTGAAGAAAGCCAGCGCAAAGAATCCGATGCAAACGAGCACACAGAATTTCGGAAAGAGATCGATATGGCGGACATAGAATGTTTCACCTTCACCGATGTCCAAGATAGCTGTAGTAGACGCTTCTTGCCACCAAGGAATTTCAGCATATCCGCGTCCATAGCGGTCGATAAAAAGTGAGACACCAGTGTTAGCGCAGCGTGCCATGGCGCGACGCGTCTCAATGCAGCGCAAACGTGCAAAGGCGGCATGTTGATACGGTCCATACGATTTGCTAAACCAGCCATCATTGGTGATAACGGTAAGAAAATCAGCGCCACGCTTGACAAATTCTGCCGTAAGTGCTGGGTAAATGGATTCATAGCAAATCAGACCACAGGTGTGCAGCGTGTCGCCACGCTGTGTCGTAAAGGAGAGAAGCTGCATCTCAGTGCCTCTGCCCCAACTGCTGATGCCGGCAACGCCAATGCTGATGGATGAAAGAAAGGGAATGTAGTCCAAATATGGCACTCGCTCGGCAAAGGGCACAAGTTTCATTTTGTGATAAATCTGCGGGTCAGGTTGGTTCGGCATAATAAGCATTGAGGAATTAAATGAGTCATAATACTTGCCAGAGTATCTATCAAAGCGCGCCCCAGCTTGACGCTGCGTGCTATCGTCATAGCGTACAATATCAGGGAAGCCCGTGAGCAGGGGTGTATTCCACTCGGCAACTTTTGCCCAAAGTTTTTCTCGCTTGGCGTAATTGTATGGCTCTAAGATGTAAAATGGTATAGTGGTTTCGGGATAGAGAATCAGATCAGGGCGGTTGGCACGAAGCGCTTTTTCTGTAACCTCGTAGTGCTTTTGCATCACAAAGTCTTCTTGATGCCGTCCCCATTTCACAAATGGATCAATGTTGGGTTGAATAATCGTGGCTTTTACAGAAATAGGTTTTGTAGGCAGCGGGGTTGAAAGCATAACCAGAGAATAAATCAGCGCAGGGAGAATCATGACGCTGCTCAGTGTAAGGCTCTCCAAGATGAGCTTGGAAGTATGGCGATGCTGCTCGTAGCGTTCATACAGCGCAAGAGCTAGAACATTGAAGAGCATAATCCAAAAAGAAACTGCCCAAACACCGAAAAGATCAGTATACTGAATAAGCCAGAAGAGATAAGATTGCGAATTGCCCAGCGTGAGCCAGCCGAAGGAAATTTCCATGTCAAGATAAATCCATTCCCATGCTGTCCAGATGAAAGGCAGTGCTGCAAGCGCAAGCGTCCAGCTGGTGCGCCGCCAGATAAAATAAAAACGCACACAAAGGCAGTGTAAGAAAGAACGTCTGTGCAAAATACATCAGCACGCCGCCGACCACCGTTGAGAGCGAGACCCACCAGACAGAGCATATCACAAAAATGAACATGCTGAAATATGCAATGCGGTAGAAGGTCCTAAACGACTCAGCTTTTTTAAGTTGATAGAGCAAGGGCACAAAACCAATCCATGCCAGTGGTTCGAGATGAATAAATGGGTAAGTCGGAAAAGCAAAGCCCAGCATGATGCCAGAGAGCAGTGGCAATCGCCATTCGTCTGTACTCAAGGCTTGGAGCAATCGCTCATGCACAGGACGAGTTGCAGCAGAGGCAGCTTGAGCAGCTGAATGTGCAGCCTTAGCTTTTGCAGGCTTGGTCTTGGCAGACTTGCTTTTTGCAGACTTGCTGGCTGAAAGCGGCGGTTTTGACACGCTGGTGGCTTTGAATTAAAGTTTGAAAATGAGAATCTGTAGCGCGCAATTATACGCAAACAAAAGGGTTGCAAAAAGGTATATTTTATTGCTCATGTGTGCCTTGCTTTATGCTAACAAGTACGATGCTATCGGCGATGCCAAATTTTACGGTATCCTGATACTGCGCAAGAGAAAGTCGCGTCTGAAATCCAAAGTGAGTGAGCCGATCGAAAAGGTCAATGCCAAAGTTGCGGTAGGCTAAAATCTTGCCGCGTAGCGCGTCACCATGGTATTCTGGTGGCAGAAGATGTTCAATTGTCTCGCCATTGAAGCGTACGCGTTCAACGGTAGGTTGGTCAAGCGTGAGCGGCACCGTGAAGATATGCGCTCCACCAGGTTTCAGAACACGGTGAATCTCACGAAACGCGGCATCAGGATAGCGCACATGCTCCAACACATCTTCGGTAATCACCACGTCAAATGAAGCATCAGCAAATGTCAGGGCTTCAAGCGTCTGACAGAGCACGCCGTTTTTGCGCTCGCCGGGCGCGACATCAGGAAAAAATTCGGAAGTAATGTAGTTCGGATGGTCTTTGCCAAGTGCGTGATAAATCGGGTCATCCGAGACGGCGCTATAAATTTTGAAGCGTTGCAAGGCGTGCTTATGCTCGGCAAGAGAGGTAAGAGGAAGAGCAAAATGACGCAAAAGTTCTACAGCCACGTGTCGCTTGCGCGAGGCACTGCGACAGAAGATGCAGATAAGGCTTTCACGCACATGCGACACATTGAGCATATTGCCTACCAAGAACAGCGTACGACGACCACAGACCGAACATTTGCCAAAGCGATGCAGCGCTACATTTTTGAAAATGCGTATCAGCGTCGAGACTTGCATCGTGCAGAGGTCGTTAGGCTATTCTTAGGTAGCGCTGTTGTATAGCAACCAAGCAGGTTGCGTCTCTCAAAAGAGTTTAATCATCAAGTCGCCTTTTTTAGTGCTTTTCTTTGCAGCGATGGAAGACTGCGTGAGATGCTCATCTTCTGGTTCAGACGATGAACGCACATCTTGCTCGCTGTCGTTGCGGTCTAAGCCTCTGTAGAGTCGCTCAGCTTCTTCAGCAGAGATTGGCTCTAAGGCATAGTCAAGCAAGTCATCCATCTCGGCAAAGAAGCGGAAGGTCAGTCCTTTAAGTGCTTCTTGGTTGGTTTCCATCAGTTCCAAGATGTCATTGCGATTTTTTCAGGTAGCAAGATTTCAACGATGCCTGCACGCCGTGCTGCAAGAACCTTTTCCTTGATGCCTCCGACAGGCAAAATATGTCCGCGCAGTGTAATTTCGCCAGTCATAGCCATCCGCGGCTTGACCTTACGCTGCGTGTAAATCGAAGCAAGCGAGGTCAGAATAGAAACGCCAGCTGAAGGACCATCTTTTGGAATAGCGCCCTGTGGAATATGCAAATGCACATCCCAGTAACGGAAGGCTTCATCAGGAATGCGGAAGTATTCTGAGCAAGATTTCAAGTACGATAAGGCTGCTTGTGCGGATTCTTTCATCACATCGCCTAATTGTCCAGTGAGCACCAAGCGTCCAGAGCCTTTGGTCACAGTGGATTCAATGAAAAGAATGTCGCCGCCGACAGGTGTCCACGCTAAGCCGATAGCCACGCCAGAGAGTTGAATCGGCTCGCTC
Source organism: [Chlorobium] sp. 445 (assembly GCA_002763895.1). Lineage (NCBI taxonomy): Bacteria > Pseudomonadati > Chlorobiota > Chlorobiia > Chlorobiales > Chloroherpetonaceae > [Chlorobium] sp. 445. Next base: position 8,020 of record NSLH01000036.1, on the reverse strand, counting down.
ATTTCAGGGAAAAACTTCTCTAAACCGAGATATTTTTTCAGATCGCTTTCCTGAATAACGATGGGCTCGCTGCGTCGGGGACGCTCGCTGCTCTCGGTCTCAAGGCTCAAAGCAATGTCTTTTGCAACCACACGGCAGATATTGGCAATCTCACGCTCCAAATTGCGCACGCCAGCTTCTCGCGTGTAAGCATTGATAATGCGTAACATCGCCTCGTCAGTAATTTGCAGTTCGTCAGGTAAGATACCATGCTCATTCATCTGGCGTTGTAAAAGATACTGCTTAGCAATATGCAGTTTCTCGAAATCTGTGTAGCCTGTAATTTGAATAATCTCCATGCGGTCCTTGAGTGCGAGCGGAATAGTGTCAAGCGTGTTGGCAGTGGCAATAAAGAGCACACGCGAAAGATCGTAATTGACTTCAAGGTAGTGATCGCTGAACGTGCTGTTTTGTGCTGGGTCTAAGACTTCAAGCAGAGCAGAAGCCGGGTCACCACGAAAATCAGAACCAAGTTTATCGATTTCATCGAGCATAAAGACAGGGTTACTTGTCCCAGCACGTTTAATGCCTTGAATGATGCGTCCGGGCATAGCGCCGATGTAAGTGCGGCGATGTCCGCGAATCTCAGCTTCATCACGTACGCCACCGAGCGCAACACGAACAAACTGACGCCCGAGCGCACGTGCAATAGACTTACCAAGTGAGGTCTTGCCAACGCCGGGCGGACCGCAGAAGCACAAAATCGGCGCTTTCATATTGGCTTTAAGTTTCAAGACGGCAAGGTATTCTAAAATGCGCGCCTTTACTTTCTCAAGCCCGTAGTGATCTTCGTTGAGCACGCGTTCAGCATCGTGCAAATTGATTTTAGCAGGCGAATAAATACCCCATGGAAGTGAGAGCAGCGTATCGATGTAGTTGCGCGTCACGCTGTAGTCAGGCGAAGCCGGTGCAATGCGTGAGAGTTTTTCGATTTCTTTTTCAGCTACTTCTCTGACATCATCGGGCAAAGACTTCTTAGAGAGTATCTCGCGCAGTTTGAGCACATCTTGCATTTGCAAGTCGTACTCGCCAAGCTCGGCTTGGATGGTCTTAAGTTGCTGGCGCAAAAAGAATTCACGCTGCGCCTTATCCATATCCATCTTGACCTTCGTCTGAATCTGCTTAGTCAGTTCAAGCACTTGAATCTCTCGCGAAAGATGCTCGACGATGCGCTCAGCGCGCCCTTGCAGCGTATTTGTCTCCAAAATGGCTTGCTTTTCAGAAGCCGGGATATTGAGGTTTGAAGCAATAAAGTGCAGTAGAAAACGCACATTCTCGATATTTTGAACCGCGTAACTGGCTTCATTAGGCAAATTCGGTGAAAGCTCAACAACCTTGGCAGCAAGTTGTTTGACCGTGCGTGCATAAGCGTCTAACTTGCTCTCTATGCTGCCTTCATCATCCAAAACCTTTGCGCGGCAGATCAAATAGGGCTCTTTCTGCCTGAAGTTCTCTATAGCGATGCGCTTTAAGCCTTGTACAATCACACTGGCGCTGCCATCGGGCATTTTCAAGACCTTCAGCACCAACCCAACCGTGCCGATTTTGAACAAGTCGCTCGGAGTCGGGTCATCGACTTCAGCATCAGACTGTGCTACAAAGGCGACTTGCTTGCTCGGAGGAAGGTCTTCGATGAGCATGATGGATTTGCGCCGCCCAATACTGACAGGCATAATCACATCAGGAAAAAGAACCGTGTTGCGCAATGGTAAAACAGGCAAAAGGTCATCGATAAGTATGTTGCTAGCTGGCGTCTCTGGCGCCTGCGGAATGTTCTTCGCTAAACTATCCAATAGACCCGTTGGCGAAGATTCCTCGAGATTATCTTTTGCGTCTTTGTTCATGGTCATTCTAAGCTATAAATGCTGGCAACACTACGTGCCAAAAGGCTGTGACGTCTTAAACCTCACCTTGTACTTTATTCAACAACTAATTACTACGATGGTACTGCGGGACTACAATAAAGAATAAAGCGGAACTACTGCGGGAAGAACGCATCACGCTTTTTTAATCAACTCATGCATAATGCTCTATCTGTACTAAACTAAACAAAAAAGCGACAAAATCGGTTTTTTTGCGCATCTTTTTTTGCAATCTAGAAAAAGAATTTTGCTGTAAAAAGGCAGCGTGTAACTGACGCACCAGCAAGGGCTTAACTAAACCGCGGTGGTAGCATAAACGTGCTCCAAAGCCTCGTAATTAGACTTGATTGTCTGCTCAAGCTCTTTTTCACCATGCTGAATAGAAAAGAACATAGCTTCATACTGTGAAGGTGCAAGATAAATGCCGCGTTGCAGCATCGCATGAAAATACGCAGCATACTTTTGAGTGTTGCTCGTGGTAGCTGTCTTGAAATCGAGCACATCTTGCTCCGTCATAAAAAGGCACATCATCGAGCCGACACGCTTGAGGCAAAGTCCCAAACCTAGTTTGCGCAAATTTTCAGCAAAGCCTGTTTCAAGATATTTGCCTTTCTCTTCGAGTTCGGCATAGGGATTTTCTTCGGCAAGAATACGCAGCGTTTCAAGTCCAGCGCTCATCGCAAGCGGGTTGCCCGAGAGTGTGCCAGCTTGATAGATATCACCAGCAGGAGCAACACGACGCATGATTTCACGCTTGCCTCCGTAGCAACCCACAGGCAAACCTCCGCCAATAATTTTACCCATGGTTGTTAGGTCGGGCGTAATGCCATAGAGCGATTGCGCGCCGCCAAGTGCGACTCGGAACCCCGTCATAACTTCATCAAAAATCAGGACGATGCCCTCGGCTGTGCAAAGCTCACGCAAAGCCTGAAGAAACTCAGCACGCGCAGGCACAACACCCATGTTGCCGCCAATGGGCTCAATGATGATAGCCGCAATTTGATTGGGATATTGATGCACAAGCTGACGCACCGAGTCAATATCGTTGAAAGTGGCTGTCAGCGTGTCTTGGGCTGTGCCTTTGGTAACGCCGGGACTATCAGGCACACCAAGTGTCAAGGCACCAGAGCCAGCGCGAATAAGAAACGAATCTCCATGACCATGATAGCAACCTTCGAACTTGATGATTTTCTCTCGCCCCGTATAACCACGTGCCAAGCGAATAGCAGACATACATGCCTCTGTGCCCGAATTAACCATGCGCACCATTTCCATAGAGGGAACAAGTGTAGAGATCAGTTCAGCAAGCTGAATTTCAAGTTCAGTCGGTGCGCCAAAACTTGTACCGACATGTTTAAGCGTGTGCTCAATAGCAGCAACCACACGCGGGTGAGCATGACCAAGAATAAACGGTCCCCATGAACCAATGTAATCAATATATCGATTGCCATCGACATCAAAGAGATAGGCGCCTTCACCTTTGCTTATGAAAATCGGTGTACCGCCCACGGACTTAAAGGCGCGAACAGGCGAGTTGACTCCACCGGGAATGGTGCGCTGAGCACGCTCAAAGAGTTGCTGCGAGCGTTGATACTGAAGCATAGATACTGCAAAAAGATTAGTTAATGCTTGCATAACCGACTTTTTGCAAGAAGCGTTTCAAGTAGGTTCAGTCGGAGAGTAAAATCTCAACGATATCTTTTTCAAGGCGCATGACTTTTTCGGCAACATCAGCGTGTGCCACAACACGGCACTTCTTGGTAGTGCGTTCAAAGGCTTCAATAAATTCGGCTTGAAAAGCAGAGACGCCAGACAAACTGAATGGTTCAAAGGCTTTGGTTTTCGTGTGGTAAAGTTGCAATTCACGAAAGTCACGTAAGTCAAAAATAGTCTTTTGAGAAGGCATATCAATCAGCACTTCATGCCCAAGAAGTCTCAAGCGGAATTTGCGATTAAGCAGGGCGCAGATAGCTTGTTCTTTGAGCTTGCGCCGTCGTGCGTCAGAGGAAAGTGCTGTGCAGGTGTGTGTTTGAGTCTGAGACGCTAAATCGAGCATGATTGTGCGTTTGTAAGGCTGTCGATCAATCAGGGCTTGAAGGAGCGAGAGCGAAGAATGTGCCTGCGTGTTAAGAACGGCGCGCAGCTCGAAAAGCAAACGCTCATCAGACGCAGTGTAAAACAGCTGGCGCAGTGTCTCGGCAGTCAGGTGTGTCTCATCAAGCACATCTTGAATAAAGCGTTTGAGCATGGCTGAAAACGTGCGAACGGTGTGATGCCAATAGACATTGCGCATCATCATATACTTTGCAAACATCAGGCTCTCTAACGGCGCAATACCTTTTTCGGTGATTGCAAAGCGGCGGCGCTTAGCATCAGGCACAAATGATTCAATGAGCCGCTCAATATCAATGTTGCCGTAAGGAATGTTGCAATGGTGCGCATCACGCATCAAGTAATCCATCTTGTCAGGATCGAGTGTGCCACTGATGAGCTTTGCGTATTTGAGTGGCTTTTTGCCAACAACCATCTCAATGACGGTCTTAGAATCTAATTCCCACTCATCTTCCAAGATATTGGCAAGGCTTCCAAATCTACCATGCGGCTCGCAAACAAAAGTGGGCGTAAGATCTTGATGATCATCAAAAATGATTTCGTTTTGACTGGTCAGCGGCTGCTTTTCAACGATGTGGGCGTGTGGATAATGCCCAATGTCATGCAAGAGACTTGAAGCCAAGATAAGTCGGCAAGCGTGTTCATCGAAGTAGAACGATGCAGTTTGCAGCGATGCGGTAAGCGGATTGGTAACAAGGCGCTGCAAAATCAATTTTGTGAGGTGATAGACCCCAAGCGAATGCTCAAAGCGCGTATGCGTGGCGCCGGGAAAAACATGATGTGCAAACGACAACTGACGAATCCCTTTGAGGCGCAAAAAGGCAGGATGCGAAATAATTTTGCGCAACGGTCGATCAAGCGGAATGTGTCCCCAGACAGGAATGCGAATAAACCCGCCATCAGAACGAAAAAGAAATTCAGGGAGCGACATAGTGATGACTGTGTTATCAGGCTACTGCTACTTGTGCTGCAATCATTTTTACGCAAAGAACGTTCAGCGACACAAACGTCACAAAAGTATGCAGTATCTTTGGCATCTTGAGATAAGCGCACAAGCCATTAAATTTGCCGTCAAAAATTTTCCTGCAAAAACAGGTGCATTTGACTGAACCCGTTCGTATCACGGATGCCACGTTTGCCGTCGTCGATCTGGAAACTACAGGTGGCGCACATCCTGAAAATACGATTATTGAACTCTGCGCACTCAAAGTCTGTGGTGGTGAAATTATCGATGAGCTAACAACGCTTGTCAATCCACAGCAGCCAATTCCATATTTCATCTCGCAATACACAGGCATCACTAACGAGATGGTGAAGACTGCACCGCCGCTAGCACAGGTCTTGCCGGAACTGCTTGCACTCATTGGCGAAAGTGTCTTTGTGGCGCACAATATCAGTTTTGATTTTCGCTTTGTCAATATGGAACTGAGGCGGCACGGCAAAGCGTCACTAAACAATCCTGCACTTTGCACCGTGCGCTTAGCGCGCCGACTGCTGCCCAAACAACAGCGAAAAAGTTTAGGTGAACTGGCGCAGTGGTTCGGCATTACGCTTAAAGATCGGCACCGCGCACGTGGTGATGCGCTGGCAACCGTGCAGGTCTTGCAAAAACTCATTGAAATTGCAAGCGAGCAGCATGGTGTCGAGTATCTCGATGAATTGCTCTCGCTGCAGTATCAACCTATGCGCTATTTCAAAAAAGAGCCCGTGCATATCCAGCAGTTGCGTGAAAGAACGCTGCCGAAGTTGCCTGAAAAACCCGGTGTCTATCTGATGCGTTCAGCCACTGCAGAATTGCTCTACATTGGCAAGTCAAAAAACCTGAAAGCACGTGTGAGTTCTTATTTTGCCAGTGAGGCTCACAAAGCTGAAAAAGTCAAAGAACTGATGCGTGCCGTGCGCACGATTGAAGTCATTCCCACAGGCTCTGAGCTTGAAGCCTTGCTGCTTGAGTCGCGCCTCATCAAGCTCCATAAACCACGCTATAACACACTGCTCAAACGCTATAAGTCTTATCCTTTCTTGCGTCTGACAGCAGAGAGGTTCCCACGCTTGGAGATTGCAATGAGTGTGCAAGATGATGGGGCAGAGTATTTCGGACCCTTTTCTTCAATGCAAGTCGTGCGCGATGTCTTTGATGTGCTGAGCAAAAATTCGCTTTTGCGTGAGTGCTCAGACGAAGAGTTTAGCAAAGGTCGCGCTTGCATTTATTTAGATTTGCAGCGGTGTTTGGCGCCATGTGAGCCAGCGCGCAAGGTAGAAGAAGCCTATCGTCAAGAAGTGGCGCGCGTGCGCAGATTTCTTTCTGGTGAAGAAAGTGAACTCATTCAGGTGCTGGTAGAAAAATGAAACGCTTGGCAAGTGCACTCAAGTTCGAAGAAGCAGCTGAATTGCGTAGCAAAATTTACAGTCTCAGACGTGTCTTTTATCGACAAGCAGATATTGTCGCATCCGTAAATGAAAACAACTTGCTTGTGATTTTGCCATCGGAGAGTTATTCGGAGGTCTGCAAAGAATTCGTTGTGCTGTTTATCCGATTCGGACGGCTGATTGCACAGCATAAAATTATGCGCAATGAGGCTCTCGAGCTTGAAGAACGAATTCGAGAAATCTTTTTCAGCGGCGCTCAAAAGCCAGAACACTGCGAAAGAGAAGAGATCGATGAGATGCAAATTTTGTCGAGCTGGATCTATCAAAACAGGGAAAGTCTCTCCTGCTTATATGTTAAACCCTATGAGACAGCAGAGCAAATGCTGGGGGCACTGCTGGAAAGGCTGGGAGAGCTGTCAAAGCCTGAAGCCATGGCGGAAAAGAAACTCGCATGATGACGTGCTGCAGTAGCAAATCCACTACCAAGTAACCTTCTGAATCTTGAAATTGAGCGGCACAGTAATTGCACCTGCGACGGGCTTCCCACCGGCTGTCGCAGGTACATAGCTTGTCTCTTCCGTAAGTACGCGTACGGCTTCTTCGTTGAGAAGCTCATGGGCAGATTTGAGAATATCAATTTTGATGACGTTACCTTTGGCATCGACAAAGACGCGTGCAACCACTTTGCCCTCGATTTTCATGTGCATGGCAGTTTCAGGATAGACAATCTTCTTAATAACAGCTTCAATTCCACCTTGAATTTGTACATCGGTTTCTACGGCAGCATTAAGTTGTGAAGTAAGTGCTTCGGCTTCAGCCGTAATGCGCTTGATGTCTTCGTCTTCTTCTACAGGTGTAGTAGCAGAAGCAGCAGGCTGGGCTGGTTCGGCGGGTTTCTCAGCAGGCTGCACATCGCGCGGTTTCGTTACAGCAGCAATTGGACGGTCAGCAGGCTTCTCGGTGGGTTTTTCAGCCACAGTAACGGACCTTTCAGCAGGTTTTTCTTTCGGCTTACTGGCAGCCAAGAGTGTAACACTGCCACCTGACTCACTGAGAATGAAGTCTTTGCGCGTCGTGGTGTTTGCTGTAATCGTAACGCTCACAGGTTCCGTCTTTGGCAAGCCACGCTTAAACGCTTTGAGGTTATACTGTCCTTCAGGAACAGAAATAAAGACATAGTATCCGTCTGCGTTAGAAAGTGCCGCTTGAGTAGAAGTGCTGCTTGAGAGATAAACTGTAGCAGCAGCAAGAGGTTCACCATTGCCACCCACAACACGACCGAGCAGGCGACCCTGCGACCAAGCCAGCTCGGCACTGAAAATAACTGAAACAACTGCAAGGACAAGAATAAAAAACCTGCGCATAAAGTCTAACAAACAAAATTATACATAAAGATATGCACCTGTATGCAATTTGAGGGACCTTAAGGGTTAAGAAATTGTAAAATCTTTGATGAAACCGCTGAAGTATCTGCCTAAGAAAGTTAAAAGGAAAGTAAAGGAAAGTTAACAATGCCTTAATATGTTTGAAATTATCTTTGTGGCATATATAAGTTTTCAGGATCTCGATCTCAAATTAAGTAGTTAGGTAGTAGTTGTATCTCTTTGTGCTCTGAGGCATGAAGCCTATCACAAAGC
>NSLH01000035.1 GCA_002763895.1 [Chlorobium] sp. 445 | reverse complement strand
ATAGACGGTTTCTCCCGGTTTAGAGAAGCCATATTTTCGCGAGCAAGTTTTTCAATGGTCTCCAAAACTTTTCGCGTTTTGAATTTGTGTGTTAAGTTGTTCGGTGCGACGATGTTCAGCATCGAGTTCTGACTGCAAGCGAGCGCGCTCAACTTCAAGGCGAATGCGAGAGACAATGCCATAATCGCCGAACATCACATAAAACAAAATCAATCCAATGAAAGCAAGGCGAACATATTTGAGGGGCGCGCGCACTGCATCTTTCGCAAAAAGGCGAAAGCGAATGCGCAAACGCCGAATAACTTGCTTGGAAAGATAGCGACGAATATTCTGGAAGATATGTTCAGAAGCAGACTCAGGCGATGAATGCGACATAAAAGCGTGCTTGATTGTAATGATTGCAAAACCTGATCGAATTTACGAAAAAGTTATGCCTAAACATGGTGTTAGTTAGCAAGACGGCGTTTGAGTTCGCTGAGTGTAAAATCTGTGTCAGCGCGGAAATCGCGCCACTCGCGCACATACCAAAATCCCTGTGCCGATTGCAGCAGTCGCAAGACCGCTTTACCGCTGGTTTGCTCCGGAATGTCGCGCGCCGTGTATCGTGCAGTGAGCCGGTAAGAAATTGAAAGTTGTAGCTCAGTTGCGGAAGCTAGTGTGCGCTCTTCGACTCGAATTTGCAATTGCGGTCTGGCATCACGCGCAAGCTGACTGCGAAAGTTCTCAAAGAACCGCCGCTCAGAGATAATGTTCCAATTCTGGAAAATTGCACCAGCTGTGCCAGCCGTTTCAGGTGCAGGCACAAAGACAAAATCTGACACGGAAAGATTGTCTGTTATCGGTGCTGGTGAAAACGTGCGCGTGTAATCGACAGGATTCACAGTTGCAAATGCGTTGGAGAGATTCTCAAGCACAAGATCAGCAACAGTTGGCGGTCGCCACGCTTGTGTAAGTGGTGCAAGTGTTTCTGGCGGCTCTGGCGTGCGTGCTGAAAATAAGTTGCACGATGCAAAGAGCAGTGCAAGAGCAAGACTGGTGCAGTAGTGCATAGACACTTCAAGTTAAGTAAAATCAAGGCGTAACAGAATAAAACAAAGCCATGTGGTCTATGTAGAAAGGACAGAGAAAATCTTATCTTTTGCGCAAAACATCCACTGTCAAAAAAATCCACTGTGCAAAATCACCATGACGGTTGAAATTCGAGAAGCTAAAACCCCAAAAGAAATTCGTGACTATATCAAATTTGCATGGAAAATCTACACTCAAGATGAGCAACTAAAAAAAAAACTGGGTGCCGCACATCATCGCCGACTACGAAAAAACCTTAGATAAATCACGCTATCCGCTCTGGGAACATGCCGACCGCGCTTGCTTTACAGCATGGAAGAATGGCAAAATGCAAGGCACAATTACGGCTACAATAAATCACGCTCATAACGAACTGCACAAAGACAAAGTCGGTTTCTGGGGCTTCTTTGAATGCGTGAATGATCAAGATGTGGCTTCTGCACTCTTCGATGCAGCAAAGGCATGGCTGAAAGAGAGAGGCTTGAACGCGATGCGTGGACCGATTAGCCCCTCGACCAACGACCAACTTGGAATGCTGTGCAAAGGCTACGACTCACCGCCAACCTTTTTGATGACCTACAATCCGCCGTACTACCACGATCTCTGCCGTAACTACGGCTTCCATGTAGAGCAAGAACTTGTAGCATGGCTTGTCAATCAAAGGACAATTGATTTGCCACGTCTGAAGCGCATCAGCGAGCTGGTAAAGAAACGAGAAAAACTGCGCCTGAGGCATATCAACCTCAAAGAGTGGCAAAGCGAAGCCAAAATCATTCGTGGGCTCTATAACAAAGCGTGGGAACTCAACTGGGGCTTCGTGCCTTTTACAGAAAAAGAATTCTATACGCTGGCAAAAGACTTGAAACAAATTGCCGACCCTGACCTCATTTACTTTGTGCAAAATGAAAAGGATGAGTACGTCGGATTTTCGCTCTCGCTACCTGATGTCAATATCGCACTCAAACATGTCAATGGTAATCCAACCTCTCCGTTGGGGCTAATAAAGTTTCTCTGGTATTCGCGCAAGATCAATCGTATTCGTACTATCGTGATGGGCGTCATCCCGGAGTACCGCAACAAAGGGGTTGACTCACTAATGAATGCGGAAACAGTTGAGGTAGGTATTCGCAAAGGTTACTGGGAAGCTGAACTGAGCTGGGTGCTCAAAAGCAATATCCCCATGCAAAGACTTGCTGAAGCCATTGGCGCTGACCCCTACAAAGAATACCTGATTTACCAAATTGACTTCTGACAAAAAACAATATGAGCACGATGACAAAAGAGAAACTCTCCGTTGAAAAAATTTTAGAGAAGTTGGATAAGGGTGAGCGTATCGGTATTGACGAAGGCATATTTTTTCTGCGCCAAGCCAAAAAACTCTTAGGCAAGAGCGAACTTGAACGCTTCTTCAGTGCAGCAAAAGCGCAAGCAAAAAAGAATCCACCACCTGCGCCTTTACGCATTGAACGCTGGCAATATGATGCAAACAACATCCCAGAGCCTGCTGCACCGATTGTGTTTCTACAAGTTGAGAACGCACTTCCACTCAATGATGTGCTACAAGCCATTTGCGCAGTGGCAGCCAAAGCAAAAGTTGCTGCGCTAACCCCAACAGATGTACTGAGGCTGGCGACAAACGAAAAACTCAAAGTCCTCACTGTAGCGCAGCGACTTGCAGAAGCAGGGCTATCATACATTGAAGGTAAGTTCGATGCCAAAGCTGACGACACACTTGCCATGGATGAACAGTTCAGCGTGGTGATGATGCTGCAACGCTTTGGCATAAAAGCCAGCGCATGGTTGCCACTTTCATTCGACGATGAAGAAAAAGTGCGACACCTTGCGCGCTTGCGCGAATTTCACGACCGCACCCAAGCCTTTGACTTCCTCTTTCTTTTCTGCACGAACAAAACCAGCGAGAAAGATTTGCTGCTGACAACAGCACTGGCGCGCCTGATGCTCGATAACCTAAAGCGAATCGCACTTGCCACTTACAGCGAGCACCAAACAAAGATGCTGCCAGCAGAAGTGCTGCAAGAATGCATCGCACTCGGTGTGAATCAAGTCTGAGCCCTGAACAGCGGTGCAAATTCAAGCCGCTGAGGGTAAAAGTTTGAGCAATGCAGAGTCACACGCTAAATTTGCAATTAATCTTTGACTAAACCTTTCTTTTGCGGATGAAATCGCTGGCAGAACTTCAAACGACGCACCCTCTTGTCTATCGCTATTTTTCTAGTCTTGCCGATGGCGAATTCTGGATTCGTCGTGTTCAGGAGATTGATAGCTATTGGTCGCGCATTGGACGCACGAACATTCCTGAGGTGATTTTAGATGGCTCAGAGTTGCCGCCGAACATTGAACTTGCAGGCGAGTTTGATTTGATTTATGCAGGCGCCACACTTGGATTGCTGCATGCTGCCGCTATGTCATCGTTGCATCATCAATCTGTTTTAGTGCTCGACAAATACACGCCTGCAAAGACACACCGCGATTGGAATATCTCGTTGCGAGAATTGGCACGTCTTGAGAAAATGGGACTCATGGCACAAGCTGATACCGAAAAAGCCATTACAGCACGATACAAAACAGGGTTTGTCGAATTTGCAGCACGCGGACCGCGTAAGCGGCTCTATATGCAAAATGTCTTGGATTGTGCGATTGAGTCCGATGTGATTTTGCAGCTTGCACTGCAGCGGCTGTTGCAAAACCCCAAAAGCGCAGTGATGGGAAAAACGCTCTTCAAGCGTGTCTTCAAACGCGAGCATGATGTGATTGTGGAAGTGGAGCACGAAGGAAAATTGCAATACTTCAAAGCCAAAGTGCTTGTTGATACTATGGGCGTGCTGTCGCCGATTGCCATGCAACTCAATGGCGGTGTACCGCAAACCCACTGTTGTCCAACAGTCGGCACGCTTTCAAGTGGCTTGGAAAATATAGACTATGATATTGGTGAAATTCTCGTCTCGACAGAACCAGCAGATTTTTCACGCGGGGGCGGACGCCAACTAATCTGGGAAGGCTTCCCAGCCAGCAAGACGGAATTTACCTCCTACCTGTTCTTCTACGACCGCATTGATTCCGAAAACGACAAATCGCTGCTCAATCTCTTCGAAGTCTATTTTGAAAAATTGCCAACTTATAAGCCACTAGGTAAAGACTTCAAAATCCATAAGCCGGTCTTTGGAATTATTCCAGCCTACCACCACAATGGATTTGGCAATGCACGTGTTACAGCCGACGACCGTATTGTGCTCTTCGGTGATGCTGCATCACTGTCTTCGCCGCTGACGTTCTGTGGATTTGGCTCAATGGTACGCAACTTAGAGCGCACAACTGTTGCACTGGCGCATGCCCTTGAACGCAATGCACTCAGCCGCTCGGACTTGGAAAGCATCAACGCCTTTGAGCCAAATGTGGCAATCATGTCAAACCTGATGAAATTTATGTGCTACGACCGGCGCACAGACGAACCAAATTTCGTCAATGAATTGATGAATGAAATTATGAAAGTGCTCGATGAATTGCCTGAACGCTACCGCGAGACCATGTTCCGTGATGAAATGTCGCTGTCTGATTTTACTACACTAATTCTTACCGTCGGCGCAAAGTATCCTAAAATCTTCCCGATTACGTATCAAAAACTCGGTATCTTGGGCAGTGTGTCGTGGCTTCAAAACTGGGCAGGTTGGGCAGCTGCCTCATTCAAAAAACCACAGCAGGCGCAAGCATGAAACAGGTTTTTCTTGCCCTGTTATTTCTTGCCATTGCAACAGCAGTGCAAAGTTGCACGAAGCCTTTGCCCAAAGAGCAAGCAACTGTGCAACTTGAACACACACTTGATTCGATTTGCAAAGCTCATTCGGTCGTAGGGCTAAGTGTAGCTGTCGTAAGTCCAGATAGCATTCTGTTTTCTCGTGGATTTGGCTGGGCGCAACTGGGCGCAGCGCGTCCAATGACTGATTCTAGCTATGTACGCATTGCCTCAATTTCAAAAACCATCACAGCACTTGCACTGATGCAGCTCTATGAACAAGGCAAGTTCAAGTTAGATGATGATGTCTCGAGTGCACTTGGCTTTAGTTTGCGCAATCCAAATTTCCCTAACGAACCGATTACTTACCGACAACTCTTACAGCACACATCCAGCCTGCTCAGCGATGAAGTGCAACCGCAGCCTTATTATGTCCTCTGGCGCGACGCTTCACTTTCATTGCAAGACGTCTTGAGCAAAGACGGCAAACGCTATCAAGACAGCGTTTATCGTTCGTTGTGGGCGCAAAGTGCACCAGGCAAAACCTTTGCGTATTCAAACTTGGGATATGCGCTTCTGGGCACGCTGGTTGAAAGTCATTCAGGAGAGCGCTTCGACCAATACTGCGCTCGACATATCTTCAAGCCACTGGGGCTTGCATGCAGCTTTAATGTGCAAGATGTTGCTCCAGAAAAACTGGCTTACCCTTATCGCTTAGTTGAAGGTAAATGGACAGCGCAAGTCGACAGCGTCATAACTACGCTGAACCTGGAAGACTATGTGGTAGGCTCAAATGCGTTATTGTTCTCGCCACAAGGCGGATTGAGAGTAAGTGCAAAAGAACTGGCTAAGCTAGCACAAGTTTTTCTTAATCGCGGAAAATGGCGCAACATTTGCTTGCTCAATGATACAACGCTGTTGAGAATGGAACGCGATTCGCTAGCAACATCAGAGACGTTCTTTCGCAAATATGCACTGGGGTTGCATCACGCAAAAGGGATGTTTGAAGCGATAGAAATGACCGGGCATCCGGGGCTAGCCTACGGGTTGCTAAGCGGCTGGTATTACAACCGCGCACACAATGTGGGTATTGTTGTCATTATTACAGGTGCACGCTATAAAGCCACAGAGAACGAATTTTATGATGTGGAGCGCAGCATTTATTCAGCAATTGGGCAATACCTGCGTGCAACACGCTTGCGGCTTCATAGCCTGTTGTAACAAGCATGAAATTTTCAGAGCTTTGCTGTAGAGAAGTGTTTGGAGAGCTGGTCGGAAAAGTCTCGTAGTGCTTGCTCGTTCTCAAATTCAGGCATATCAATGCGGTGGACGCAAATCTCCACTTTTGAAAACGGCTTAGGAATTTCGAATGCATCCCAACTGCCGAGCTTCCATGCCTTGTGATGTGTAATGGCAAGGAAGAGAATTGGCGCGTGGCATTGAGCGGCAAGGCGAATAGCGCCATATTTAAACGATTCTCTTGGACCGCGCGGACCATCAGGCGTCATCACAACAGCGCGACCAGCATGTAGAGCCGCTTGGATACCAGCTTTGACAGCGTCTTTGCCACGAGAACTCGAGCCACGAAGAAGCTCATAGCCAAGGGTATGAAGTGCATTTGCTAAAATTTCACCGTCCTTTGAAAGACTCACAATCGCAACGCGAGCAGAGGCATGAGTTTTAGCAAGCAGTTCTGATGCAGCAAGCCAGCCAGTGAGCATTTTACCGTGCCAGAAAGCAACAATAACCGCTTCGTGAGGACAAGCTGTATCCCCAGTCCAACTTTTGCGGAGCGAGGCATACAGCCGGCGCATGGCTTGCGGCAAAATCGTGCGCGATAGAAACCGCAACATGTGTTCCAAGCTAACAGATTAGAGTGCTCAAGCGCAGCACCATCTACAATCTATCAAGAAAGTGCAAATGTGGACGAACAATTATCAGCTGCAGAGAGAAGTAGCATAAAAATCAAAAAGGCGACGCTGTGCATCGCCTACAAATACAAACGGACATACAAACGGATTGCACGAGTAAGTAATCAACCAATCTGCCGTGCTGCGATGAAAGTAGCTTAGTATCGTTCGCGCTTTTGAAAGCCGCCGTTATCGCTTCTGTTAAAGCCACCCTTGTTGAATCCGCCTTTGCCACCAGAGCCAGAGCCATACTTTTTCTCGCCGTATCCGCTTCTATCACCAAACGATTTTTTCTCTTGCGGACGCGCATCACTGACTTTGATAGAGCGACCATCGAGTTGAGTGTTGTTCAGCGCTTCTTTTGCTGCCTCAGCATCCCCTTCGGACTTATACTCAACAAATCCAAAGCCTTTGCCTTGAATGATTTTAACAGAGACAATTTCCCCATAGTTAGCGAAGGCGTTGCGCAGTCCTTCTTCACTGGTTGAGTAGTTCAAATTACCGACATAAAGTTTCGTTGCCATTTCTGAGCGTATGAAGTTTAAGTTGTTGAAACTGGACTGAGGCGAGAAGCGACTTCGAGATACAAATGTTGGGTATCCAAAGATGCAAAGTTCTACGCTCAGTTTGCCAACGCAATCTAACAAGTTCGAACTTGTCTTCCAAATCCGCAAGAGGGACGGTTGTAGATGTATTTTGCAAGGAGAGAAATCAACAGGCAAGACAGAACCGCAAGCCGGTGATGGAGCCACACTTGATGTTTGCAAAGAGTTTTTCGAATGTTATGGAAATTTTAATTTCCGATGTACCGTTGTAGAGCAACAACTCGATTTTTTGGAACTAAGACAGCTATATCACTATGCAACATGCATTGCTTTCTCGCTTGGGGTTAGGTATACTCATTGCGCTCTCTGTCTCAGCCTGTGCAACCGTCAAGAACACTGCTCAGAAGCCCGCAGAGAAGAGAATCGACCAGGCTACGCTTGCGGCATTGCAGCCCAAACCAAACGAGGCGAGAGCAATGCGACACTTTGTCAGCGGTGGGCTCTATCAAGCCAAAGACCAATTCTCTCAAGCAATTATCGAGTATCAAGATGCGTTGCGCTACATGCCTAACGAAGCTGCAATTCACTTTTCAATAGCAAAGTGCTATCAGCGTCTTGGCAAGTTAGAGCAAGCTATTCAGCATGCGCAAAAAGCAATCACACTCGACAGTTCAAACAAGTGGTATGATCAACTCTTGGCGCAAATTTTCTTTGAGGCGGAGCAATACAACGACGCAGCTGCAGCAACAGAGCGATTTCTGAAAAAAGCACCGAACGATGTGAATGCGCTGTACATGCTTGCAGCGTCATATACTGCCGCAGAAAAGCCCGAAAAAGCTATCGCTGTCTATGATCGCATTCTACAAGTTGCAGGTGCTGATATTGAGGCGCTCTATAAAAAACTGCTGTTGCAACTTCAACTCAAACGCGAGGATGAAGCAACCTTGACACTCCTGCAAATGATTGTAATTGACCCAAACAATGATGAGCTCTATTACATGCTTGCGGAGATTTATCTCAAATCCGGTCGCTATGAGGAAGCCTTAGCCACATATGATGAAATCATTGAAAAGCATCCAAATGAACCGCGTGCTTATGCCGGCTACTCCGAAATTTATGTGCGTCAAAGAGATTGGAAACGCTTTGAAGCCATGCTCGAGAAAATGTTTCAACATACCACATGCACGAAGGAAGAACGAATGGGGCTGGCTGAAGCTTATCTCTCGCGTGCAGCCAAAGATACGCTCTACCTTAAACCCGCTGAACTTGTGCTGACCAAAGTGCAAAAACTCTATCCAAAAGAATGGCAACCCTACTGGTTCTTAGGCATCATTCAAATGGAGCAGCGCAATCTGAATGGTGCTATTGAGAACTTTAAACAAATGACGACGCTGCGACCGGATGTTATTGCTGGTTGGGAAAATTTAGGCATCGCATATCTGCAAAAAAGCGATAACGAGCAAGCTATCGCTATCTTCAAAAAAGCCATGAGGCGGCAAGCGCAGCCATCGTTTCGGTTGCAAATGCTGCTTGGTATCGCACTCAGCCAAGCCAACCGCGATAGTGAAGCTATTGAGTATTTGGAGAATGCGCTTAAATCCAGCGAACAGGCTTCAGGACCAGAGCGCGTGCAAGTCTATAGTACACTGGGTATTGCCTACGATCGCATTGGCAAACCCGTAGAAAGCCAACGCAATTATGAAGAGGCCTTGAAGCTCGATCCCGAAAACGCGCTGGTGTTGAACAATCTTGCCTACTCACTCTCAGAGCGCGACCAGCAACTCGAGCGCTGCTTAGAAATGGCAAAAATTGCAGTTGAGAAAGAGCCAAACAACGGCGCTTATCTGGATACGATGGGCTGGATCTATTTCAAACTGGGCAATTATGAAGAGGCACGCATCTGGATCGAAAAAGCGCTTAGTGCTGGACGCGAAAGCCCCGCTGTGCTTGAACATCTGGGGGATGTCTATCACAAACTTGGCAAACGTGAAAAGGCGTTAGAGTATTGGCAACGCGCACTGCAACTCAATGGCAGCAGCATTAGCTTGCGCGAAAAAGTCAGTGGCACACGCATGCCATAGCACAACACAAGGTCTGGATATTCTCCGCTAAGACAAGGCAGACCCTGTTAGGCTCAAGCATGAAGGTCTGCCTTTGCACCCAATACCACAAAAACTGACAGACGAACATGGCATCACAACACGCTGTGAAGTGTAACCCCCTCATTTAACTTGAAAAGCATTAGGAATTTTTGCCCCTACTAAGTAAGTTCTCTACGAAAATGAAAGTTTAACAAACAAAATACGAACTGTCATACAACTATGGTGATGTCCAGCGCTGCCGCAAGCGAGCCAGAATGCGCTGCGGTCGATCTGCATATGCATACGACATGCTCAGACGGAAAACTCTCGCCGAAGGAACTGGTTGAAAAAGCTGCAGCAATAGGCTTGAAAACCATCAGCATCACTGACCATGATAATTTAGCCGCCTATCAAGAAGCAAAGCCAGTAGCTGATGCACTCGGCGTTGAGCTCATTCCAGGCGTGGAAGTGAGTACATCGCATCTGGGCAGAGATGTGCACATTCTTGGGTATTTCGTGCAAGACAATTCAGAGCTGAGCGAATATCTCAAAGCCTGCCGTGAACAGCGAATTTTACGCACCGAAAAAATCGTGCATAACCTAAGAAAGTTAGGGGTGTATATCCACATCGAGAAAGTCTTTGAAAAAGCTGCAAACGGCTCGGTAGGGCGTCCGCACATTGCCGCAGTCTTACAAGAAACGGGCTATGTGCAAAGCTATAGTGAAGCCTTCACCAAATACATTGGCACCAATAGCCCAGCCTATGAAAAAAGCGTAGAGACTGACCCAGCGGAGGTTATTCGGCTCATCAATGAAGCAGGAGGCTTGTCGTTCCTTGCGCACCCAGGTAGATTTGTACCCGATGAGACTATTCGCTTCCTGATTGATGTAGGCTTAGATGGTATTGAAATCATTCATCCAGCTCACGATGCAGAGCAGCAAGAGTTTTATCGCGCAATCGCTAATGAGTATTTCCTCTTGATGTCAGGGGGCTCAGATTACCATGGCACAAAGCCACAAGACGAAGAAAACTTCGGACAACTTGTTATGCAATACAAGTGGCTAGAAAAAATGCGAAACCGCTTGGTGCATATTTAGACGCCTAACTCAAAAGCCTGGGGCACAAACAGCTCTGACTGCGCACAGAGCGCCTGACCACCGTGCGCCCTAATGTTGGAAATGCAAAAAGCAAGTGCCTTCGGCAAGCAAAGACATAGCGTCAGGTCAAAACGCTATGCTGCTGTATGACCCAAAACAAGAGAAGCAAAGTTGCCAAAAAAAGTTTTTGCTTGTCAGGCAAATGTCTTGTGGTGTAAATTTGCACCTCAGGCTAAATCAAGTCTCAAATGAGTTACACGGTTATCGCGCGTAAGTATCGACCACAAAAGTTTTCGGACATTACTGCCCAGGAGCATATTACACGCACATTGCAAAACGCTATTCGCACGGGACGAGTGGCACACGGCTATATTTTCTCGGGGTCGCGTGGCGTCGGGAAAACAACCACGGCAAGAATCTTAGCAAAAGCCTTAAACTGTGAACGAATTTTGACGGATGAAGCGTACCGGCATGAGGTGGCTGAGCCATGTGGCATGTGCGAAAGCTGCCGCGATTTTGATGCTGGCGCAAGTTTGAACATCGCCGAGTTCGATGCTGCCTCAAACAATGGGGTCGATGACATTCGCCTCCTGCGGGAAAATGTGCGCTATGGACCGCAGAAAGGTAAGTACAAAGTCTATATCATTGACGAATTTCATATGCTCACAACAGCGGCATTCAATGCGTTTCTCAAAACACTCGAAGAGCCGCCGCCCCATGCCGTCTTTATTTTTGCGACTACAGAACTGCACAAAGTCCCTGCAACGATTTCTTCACGCTGTCAAAAGTTCATCTTTAAACGCATTGCCGCTGAAAATATTGCGCAAAGGCTGTCTGAAATCTGCAAGCAAGAACAAATTGATATTGATCAAGAATCGTTGAATCTGATTGCACGCAAAGCCGACGGGGCAATGCGCGATGCACAAAGTCTCTTAGACCAAGTCATTGCATTTTGTACAGAAAATGGCAAAGGCAAAATCGAGTACGTTGCTGTCTCTGAGCTGCTGAACGTGATTGATGAAGAGCGTCTGTTTGATGTTAGCGATGCGATTGTGGCGCAAGACAGTCGCAAGATGCTCGAAGTCTCGCAGTTCGTCTATCAAAACGGATATGATATGAGTGACTTCCTGCAGCGGCTGATAGCGCACTTCCGAAATTTTCTGATTGTCAAAAACGTGCGCTCAAGCAAACTCATTGAAACGACCGAGCACTTCAAAAAACGCTATGAAAAAGATGCAGAGCACTTCAGTGTGGATGCACTGATGCGCTACCTTGATGCGATTACAGAAGCAGAGCAGAGCCTCAAGTTTGCACGTGAAGCACAGCTAAGGCTTGAAGTCCTACTCTTCAAACTCCTTATGCTCAAAGAAAACAGCGATCTTGAAATACGCCTTGCAAGACTTGAGAAAGCTGTGCAAACACTGCAAGAAGAGCTAAAAAAAAAGACTTTAGCGAGAGCTTAGCGCACACTGGCAACAGCGTCCCTCAATCGCTGCAAAATGCACCACCTGTAGCAGGGCACAATACGCGCTCATCACTTGATGAACTTCCTAAAATCAATCTGGGGGCTTGGAAAGAAAAATTCTTCAAACTCGTTGAAGAAACCCCGTATCGACCGAAAACGGCTCCTACTAAACTGGCAGCTAACGCTAGTGAGGTAGAAGTAGCAACCACACAAGAGCCAGGTCAAACAAACGAGCTTGAAAAAAATTGGCAGGGACAGTGGCAAGCTTTTTTGCAAGCATTAGAAGAAGAGGGGCTCGTACGGCTTGCCGCGCATCTTCGCCTGTGCACCTTTGTGAGCGCCGAGAAACGAACGTTTAAACTCACATGTACCAGCCGCGTAGCCTACGAAATGCTGCAGGACGAACTGTATATCATCAGCGAAAAAGCACGCGCATTTTACCAAACAACCCTGTTCTTTGAGATTAGTTTGGACAAAACCGCCTCTTCAGCAGCAAAAAAAGAACACTCGCGCGAAGAGCAGTTCAAATCACTAGCTGAAAAAAGTGAGCTTGTGCGCTACCTCATCAAAGAATTCGGCGCTGAGCTTTCCTACTGAATTCCTACTAAATACGGTGCCGACACATATGCCCGCACTCTTCTAAAGCCCAGCAAGACCCGGTATAACGAAAATATCAAGCGTCATAGAGACCATAGTCAGGAAGTGCAGCCATACACCTGCCCACACGTTTCGCGTTTTGAGCACCAGGTAGCCATTAACGATGCCAATCGGAACTGCCATCATTGCCATCAGTGAGCGCTCCATAAAGCCGACAGGTGCAACCGCATAGTGATTGAGCACATAAAGTGCAGTAGTGATGATAACCACCAAGTGCGCATTGACCCCACGGCGCAAGAGCGCTGAAAAGAGCATGCCGCGCCAGAGAAATTCTTCGCCCAAAATCAAAATCGGGAAGAGATACAGAAAGCCCATATCGACAAGAATGGTCTGCATCTCTTTCATGGGCGCACCGCCATTTTTGTAGTAAAAATAAGTGTTGCCAATATCCATCAGAAAGAGCACACTGCCGATAACACTCGACCAGAGCAGCGCCGCTTTCAAGTTCTTACGTGTCAGAAAGACATCTTCCCAAGCATGGTGCTGTTTGCAATACCATAGCGTCAGTGCAATAGCACCAATCACATAAAGAAACAGTGCACCCCATTCTTTGAGCGGTGTGAAGTGTCCGATAAGTCCGAGTAGCCAAATGGCGCCAACAAGTAAAAGCGAAAGTTGCAAATCACTCTCGCGCAGTGTCAGACTTTGCAGGCGTGACTGACGAGGCGGCGTTGAAATAGGTGAAATGTTCATAGTTAATCCTCCTAATGTTTGGGTTAGTAATACAAAATTACACCATGTGTGTTGTTTTTTAAAAGCAAATCCATTTTACAGGTGCATATTTAGATAAGGTCTCAATCTGGATGCAGGGCAGTGCGCAGGTGCAAGCGTGCCGAGGGTTTGAGAGACAGAAAAATTAAGGTAAATCGAATTCAATGCTCAGCGGGTAGTGGTCAGAGCTTTTTTCATCGGCATGAATAATGCCGGATTTGGCAAGCGCCGCAAGTCGAGGTGAGGCGTAGACACAATCAATGCGCCAACCGATGTTGCGTTCCCGTGCGCCTTTCCAGTATGGAAACCAAGTGTAGAGTCCGCTCTGTTGTGGATGGAGTTCACGAAAGACATCGTGCAAACCAACGGAAAGCAAAGCGTTGAGGGCGCGGCGTTCATCGGGACGGAAGCCTATGGCATCATCTTTTTGCTGTGAGGGATGCAGGTCGATTGCTTCGCGTGCCACATTGATATCGCCAGCGATGAGTAAGTTTTTGCCAGCGCGCAAGGTATCTGCTGAAAATTCGCGCAGAGCATCAAAAGAACCGAAGTTTGAGCGCATAGTGCTCCGGCTTTTCTCCACGCGGAAAGTAACCTCCAATCAGAATGAAAGCACCAAAATCAAGTTCAAGCAAGCGATTTTCTACATCGAAGTCAGGGATACGCATGTGCGGTTCACCATGTAAATCAAGAAACGGCTTACGCACAAGCACTGCCACGCCGCTATATCCGGCTTTAGTGGTCGAGTCGTTCCAGTAGGCGCAATAGTCTTGGTGCTTCGTGATTGTGGCAGGAACTTGCGCAAGTGCAGCTTTGACTTCTTGCAAGACAAGGATATCAGGGGCATGCTCAGCAAGCCAAGCCAGCAAGGCTTTTTCACGGGCGCGAATGCCGTTGACATTCCAAGTGCTGAGGCGCATCGCTATGCAATAAGCGTTGAGAGATTGGCAGAAGCAATACTTGAGCTCAGCAACGCAATCACCAGTTTGAATGCCATACGATTACGTACACGACGCAAATGTTCCAGAATAGACGCCCGCTCTTGCATTGCAAGCTCATAGTCTGTAATGACAACGGTTTTGAAAATAGGCTTTGAGTAAATGTGTTTGCCTTTCGGCGACTTGCGCCGCGCTTGCATCTCAACTAACGCTACATTACCCTGATACTGCATCGCATACACACGCTGACGCGAGAACTCTGTCCACTCTTGATTGTAATGAAACTTAAAGCGCACTTCGCAATCTGGGTTACGATCCAGAAAATGATTGACATTGAAAATGACACGATGCAGGCGAGGATTGACGCGCGTAGAAAACGCTAACCACTTGAATTCATGCAAATCACTTGGCTGCTGCACTTGCGCGGCTTTCTCGTTAATCGGAAAACCGTAGCCTGCCATCAAATCTTCAATTGTAACCTGACGCTGCTTAACGCGTGCGCGCGTGGAGAGCTTCTCAAAACGTCTGGGGAAGCGTGCCGCAAATTCTGCATCGTAAGCGGCTTTGCGAGCAGGGTCTAAAAGCACACGCTTGGCTTCCAAAATGAGCTTGGTCCGCTCATGCGCTTGTGCTTGCATGTAAGCATCCGCATTTTGAAACCTATCGGGGTGCCACTGCTTAATTTGCGCCATGTACGCGGCATGAATAAGCTCAGGTGAATCATATGGGCGTACGCGCAGCACCTCGTAGTAATTTTTGAAAGTATCTGGTGAGGCAGGCATGGCGCAGAAAAACTACTTCTTATTATCGGTCGAGCCGGTTAAAGTCCTAACAGAAAAATGCACGGTTTAGCCGTCTTAACAAAGATAGGAGTTTATCAAAGGTAATGCAACGCCGCCGTGAGAAGAAAATAAAATTGCCTTTGCATACAACTCTGGGCAAAGGCAAATAGGGTAAAAAGGAAACTGCAAAAAAACAGCTTAAACTGTAATAGGCGTGGCCCTCAGAATCGCACGCCACTGCTAATTTGAAAGTTCGTGCCCGATGAAATCAGAAGTTTGCCTTGCGCATAAATTGCAACAGGACCTACTGGAAACAAAGCACCGCCAAATAGATTCAAGCCGGCACTGGTAGAACTTTGTGTCTGCGAACCACCCCCAAAAGGCACATCCACGGTCACCGAAGAAAATGCAATGAGCAAGCCCGCTCCGGCATAGGGAGAAATCGGCGACTTTGGAATGTCAAACACATAGGCAACATCGCCATGTCCAAAAATACTAAAGGCACTGCCACCACCGCTGCTCGAGATAAAGAGGTAATCTGCGGTTGGGTTAATCATCAGCGTACCAAAAGCAGGAATTTTAATCGGCACAGCAACACCAGCACCAATTGAGAAATTGCCGCCATTGGTGTAAATCCCAAGCCTTAGGTCGGGCTTAATTTGCGCCCGAGCGTCCAGCGAGCATAAAAGAACAAGGCTAAGAAGAAGTACAGCAGAGGAAAAACACTTTTTCATAAAAATACATGGTTAGGTTGATGAAACTGAGGAAAGAACAAAAAACTGCAAACGACACTGCAAGTGTGCACGCTACGAACTATGGCTCACTCTCGTCATCTTCTTGTGTAGGGTCGGGCAGATGCGGAGCATTCAACCACTCTTCAATGAAGCGTTTGAGTGCTTCAGCATCACTAAAAATCAGATTTTCGCCAGAGCTTGAACGCTGCAGCGAAATTTTCAGCACCCTATCGCTTGAATCGCTGAACAAAATGAGCTTCATAACAAAAGTCTCACGATACAGCATCATGTAATCGTTCAATTGTCAAGTCGCAAGCAAAGTAGAATGCAGTGATAACCGCTGAATAACCAAAGCAGGTTAAGCAAGACATTCACAGAAAGAAGGCAAAGAAGAGAAAGCAAGGTGAGTACAACGAGGGAGTTGTGGCGCAAGCAAAAGCCAAGCCAAAGTGCGGCGCGGTCAACTGCTTTTGGATTTTTTTTCGTGTGTTGAAGATGCTTTACGCAAAAAACCTTGCTTGAGACGTCTTGCTGTTTTGGGCGAGACGCCCTTGCGTAGCGTATTTGTCATCAAGCCAGCGCCAATAAGCGATTGACGAAATTTGTAAGCATCTCGTAGCGAGTAGCTTTGCCCATCAAGAATCCATTGCAGAAAAACCCCATCCGACATGGCAAGTTCCAAGCGCGTAAAAGACTCAACATCAACATCGACAAACAGTTTAAGTCTGATAAGCTCTTCGGTAACTTTGCCGCCAAGTTCTGCAAGGCGTGCTTTCATCTGGCGAATGCGATCGAGAAACTTATGATTTTGTGAGCGAATCGCATGTGCCCAAAATTCAAGCAAGATTGCTGCATGTGAGGCGTGTTTTTCATAGAAGGCGACAGTGGTATCAATCAGCGCACTGGCTTTGGAGACAGGATCTAAATGCGCTGCAGCTTGTCGCTCCATGTCCATTTCATATTCGTAAATCCATGATTCATAGACAGCAAAGAATAGGTCTTCTTTGGTCTCGAAGTATTCATACAGCGTGCCTTTGCCGACCCCTGCCTCATCAGCAATATCCTGCATTTTCGTCTCATGAAATCCCTTTTGTGAAAAGACGGTAATTGCCGCATGAAGCAAGAGCAGGCGTTTGGCTTCACGGGCTTCTTCGGTGGTTGAGCGGTGTGGCAGTTTCATCGGCGCCTCAGTTCGTGGTTTGAATGGCGTTGCAAAGTTAGCGCTGCGCACAAACTTTGCAAGTTAGTGCAGCCAAAGCATAAAAATAAAAAGCCGCCAACTGGTATTGGCGGCAAAGAACAAAGCAAGGCAAAAGAGAAAACTACAAAATGCGCATTTTGCTTGTCGCAGCAGGCACACCCCACGCTTCTGCAAGGTGCGGCGGAAAATCAATCCGATAGCCACCTTCATCGATAAAGTAAGCCCACGGTCTGACACTGAAATTGCGAATGCCCATCGTGTAGAACGGGTCGCGCTTCAAAACTTCTTCGAGCGCTTCTTTGCTGTCTGCTGTTACAATGCAAAGTCCATCGTCAAAAGCACCTTGCTCGTTAATGAAAGGACCTGCAGCAACAAACATGCCTTTCGGGATATTTTCCAACATCCACTTGATATGCTCACCGGCATATTTCATGACATCAGGTGCGCGTCCTTCATTACACGTCATTTGAACAACAAAATATTTCGCGTCAGCACTCCGCTGAGGTGTGATGCGCATTTGGCTGGGCGTAGCGCTAACGCCCCACGCTTCTGCAAGATGCGGCGGAAAATCAATCCGATAGCCACCTTCATCGACATGATAATCCCACTCACGCACTGTAAAACGGCGTATACCCAGAGCGTGATAGGTCTCGGTCTTGAGCAGGTCTTCGAGTACTTCTTTACTTTCTGCTTTCATGATGCAAAAGCCGTCATCAATCGCTCCGTTTTCATTAAGATAAGGTCCGCCTAACACAAATACCCTTTTGGGGATAGTTGCAAGCATCCACTTGATATGCTCACCTGCGTATTTCATTAGGTCAGGCGCACGCCCTTCATTACAGATCATGTCAACAGCAAAATACTTCATACTCATGCTCAGGTTGAATTTTGATGAGATAAGTTGTTTCAAAAGTGCGTTATGCATATGTGGCTTCAGTCTCCAAGATGCGCGCTGGAAACCACTGACGAGCAAAGGAACTGACAAACCATTTCTTGATATCTAATTGCACAGGCACGCAAGGTGTGTAGGTTTGATACCAAGGCATTTTTGTCTTAAGCATCGTCATGACCCGCTCCATCTCAGACTCAGGTAAAAGTGCTGCGACACCTTGCGCTTGCAAAAAGTCTTTCGTGGCGTCGTTCTGCGAAATCAGAATTCCTACATTGGGGTTTTTCCGCAGATTTGCCACGGTCTTTCCAGCTACTTCAAGCATGAGGTAGATAGAAAGGTCATCAGAAGCAAAATAGGCGCCCAAAATCCACGGTGAGTATTCGCCGCCTGTCGTCGCAATGCTGATGGCATTGTTGGTGCGAAGAATGTCTAAAATCACCGCTTTAATTTCCGTGTGTGAAGCCATAACTAAAATGATGGTTGAATCGTGATAGTTGAAAGTTGACTGCAAATGTTCTGCCTGACCGACCAGTCGGTCGAAAAGGGTGTACAAAAGCCAGCGCTATTTCGTTTCCAAGCGACACATTCTCTTAGAGAATTGCGTATCTTTTAGAATGCAGTATATCAGTTCGGTGTTGCTTGAGTTGAGCGTGAGGGCTTCGGGGCAAGTGAAAAACTTGCAGCAAGCAAGCCTTATCTCAATGAGTAATGCCATCAATTCCAACTTTTGAACTTCCAGCATGCAGTACGATGAACATCTTTTGCGCCTCATTGGCGAAGTATTAGTAGAAAAACAAGAAAGTCTTCGTTCAAAACTGTCGGATAACACAGCGATTCAAAACGATATTGTGAATTTGGCGTTTGCCGAAGAAGTCATCGCACTGGCAAAAAATCGCCTAAGCGCATGGCGAAATGAACAGCGAGCGGATGAAGCGGTGTGGGTAGAGCGAAGTTTTGAGCAGTATCCACACATCCGGCTGCACGGCGGCGTCAGGGAAGACGACCCACCGAAATAAATTAAATCCTCCACATTTCGCATTAAACCATCGGCACACGCAAAGCGTCAATCCTATTGAACAAGATGTCCGCTGCCAACTGAATTGCATGGCAAGTCAATGAAATCAGATAGCGAACTCATAGCCATTTTCAAGGCAGGCGGCGCAAAAGCAGAACAGGCTTTTACGGAGCTCGTTCGACGCTATCAAGAAAAAGTCTATTGGGTATGCAGGCGAATGCTCAAATCGCATGATGATGCCGATGATGTAGCACAAAATGTCTTTATTAAAGTGCATCAAGCTCTACGAAATTTTAATGGGGAGTCAGAGTTTTACACTTGGCTCTATCGAATTGCGACAAATGAAACCATCAATTTTCTGCGGACTCAAAGCGTGCGACGCGCCGACTCAATAGACGAGATGCTACAAGAGCCGCAAGCTAACGAAACCGAGCCTATTGAGACCATCGAACGCGCCGAAGAAAAGCAACTGATTGCAGAAGCCATTGAAGCTCTGCCAGAAAAGCAAAAACAAGTCTTCATGATGCGCTATTACGATGAACGCTCCTATGAAGAAATAGCGGACATCTTAGGCACCAGCGTAGGCGGGTTGAAAGCCAATTATTTTCACGCTTTCAAGAAAATTGAAGCCTACATCAAAGCACGAATGAAATCTAGAGCGAACTAAAACAAGAGTGAGGAGAGAAAGATGACAAGAAAAGAAAAACTTCTGCTCGAGCTGCCAGATTTCATCATGGGTAAGACGCCAGAGGCACTAACGAAGGAAATTCAATGCTTGATTGACACCGATGCCAATTTCCGCGCCGAATACAATGCGCTACGCGAGACAATGGAGCAGGTGAAGCGTTTTTCTGAGACTGCCTTTGAGCGAGCGCCAAAAGTAGATGTGCCACCGTTTTACTTTGAGACCTTTGCCGATAGGGTTCGACAGCGACTTGCTGCACAGCCACAACCCTTCTGGCAAAAGGGCTTAGAGTTTCTCCAAGCGCTCTTTGCCCCAGAGCAGCGGTATCAGTTCGCAGGCGCATTGGCAGGTGCAGCTATGGCTGTCTTAGTGATTCTTGCAGCATCGCGCCTTGATCTTTATACAACAGTGCAAGCTGATCATTACTCAGAGGCACAGAAAGCGTTTGCGGTGGCAGGTTCAGAGTTTAGCTCTATCATGCGCTATGCCGCAAGCCTAAGTCCTGAATTGCTGGTGAGCTCGCTGAGCGAAGAAGAGGGAACCCTGCTCCTTGAAGCAATGATGCATGAGCTTAGCGACGAGGAGCAGTTTAAGACACTCTCTAAAGAAGAGGTAGAAGTTTTAATGAAGATATTGTAGTAAAGCTAAAAATCTGTTCAACCTTTAACGACGGCACAACTATGATGCGCATGAGAGTCATTTTAGGCATACTGATGTTGCTGCTTGGCGCCGTGCAGGTAATGGCGCAACCGGTGCCAAGAGAACACGACCGACGTCCAGAGCTACCACCACGCGCAAGGATGGGACGAGCGCCAATGTCGCCTGAACAGCGGACGGAATTCATTGCGCGACTGCGTCAAATGCGGATGTGGAAACTCACCGAGCGCCTCAAAATGAGCGAAGAGCAAGCCATCCGCTTTTTCCCGAAGTATAACCGTTACCAGGATGAATACTTTGCCAAAGCACAAGAGCTGCAGACACAAATGCAAGCACTGCGCCAAATGGAAGAGCGCAAAGCACCCGATAACGAAATAGATAAACAGATAGAGAAAATTTTGGCTACGCGCACCGAAATGAGCAGTCTGTTGTCCAAATACAAAAAAGATTTCCGAGAAGTGCTTTCATCGCAACAAATGGTAGAACTTGTGCTCTTTGAACGCGATTTTTTGGATGACTTTAATAGACTCTTGAACCGTAGCAGACCAGATACAACGCGCTAATAAGAAGAGCCCCTTTTGCGACTTAATTGCAGTTGCCCCCACCAAGTCTGTACATTCAGCTTGCTAAACAAGACACAACATTTCGGCACGCCTGCAGCAAGGTTATATTTGCTACATTGTATAAAATCATTAAAGTGGCTCAAAAGTCAGATGAAGAAGTGTGTTATTCTGCTCGTGCTTTTCGTCAATCTCTGCTGCATAACAAGTCTCAAAGCACAATCTGTAGGTTTTGCCGATGCCTTTCCTTCACTGCCTGCGTTTTCCTTTCCCGTGGAAATGGTGCACGCAGGCGATGGGTCAAATCGGCTATTTGTGGTAGAGAAAGCTGGACGCATTCGTGTCTTTCAAAATCAAAGCAATGTAGCAAGTTACAGCACGTTTTTAGATATTACCGACCGCGTTGTGCTGAGCAGTCCGCCAAACAGCGATGAGCGAGGCTTGCTTGGCGTAGCCTTTCACCCAAACTATGTGACTAACCGCTTTTTTTATGTCTATTACACGCGCGACACGGTTATCAGTAGCGTGGGCACACGCATGAAAATGATTCTTTCGCGTTTCCAAGCCAGTGCCTCCAATCCGAATGAAGCCCTGCCGAGTAGTGAGTATCGCATACTGCAGTTCGTCAAGAATCAAAACAACACAAATCACAACGGCGGCAAAATTGCATTTGGCACCGATGGCTTTCTTTACATCTCGGTGGGTGATGGTGGCGGTGGTGGCGACCCGCAAAACAATGCGCAAAATGTGAATAGTCTTTTCGGCAAACTCTTGCGCATCGATGTAAGCAGCGATGATTTTCCAAGCGATGACGAGCGCAACTACCGCATTCCACCAACCAATCCGTTTGCTACAGGCGGTGGCAGACCTGAAATTTTCGCATGGGGCATTCGCAATATGTGGAAGTTTAGTGTGGATAATGTCGAAGGCATTATCGGCGGCGATGTCGGGCAAAACGCCCGCGAAGAAATTGACCGCGTCTACCTCGGCCGAAATTACGGCTGGCGATTCATGGAAGGTGATTTGCCATACAATATCCCCAATCCCAGTGATACAAACGGACTGAACCTCGTCCCGCCAATTCATGTCTACCCACACTCCGAAGGACGGTCGGTAACGGGCGGCTATGTCTATCGTGGCAGTGCTTTGCCTGAGCTGGTCGGGCGATACATCTACGGCGACTATGTCTTCGGGCGTGTCTGGTCGCTGAACCTTACCTCACTTACAAACACACTACTCTTTACTGCCAGTGGCATTAACATTCCCAGTTTCGGTGTCGATCAAAACAATGAACTGTATTTTCTTGGCTTCAATAATGGGCGAATTTATCGGCTCACCAATACGGCACCACCCCCAGCCGGCGATCCTGTGCCGGGCATTGGCATCTGGTCGGAGTTAGGCAGCGGGGTCAATGGCACCGTGCGTGCAATTGCTGTCCGAGGCGACGAGGTCTTCGTAGGCGGCTCGTTTACAATGGCAGGCAGCATACCTGCAAACAACATCGCAAAGTGGAGCGCTGCAAGCGGTTGGACAGCCTTAGGCAGTGGCGTCTCAGGCACGGTTCAGGCACTTGCCTTTGACCAAAATGGGAATCTCTTGGTCGGCGGCGCCTTCAGCACGGCAGGGGGGATTGCAGCAAACAACATTGCACGCTGGAATGGCTCAACGTGGAGCGCACTGGGTACAGGCACGAATGGCTATGTCAGCGCAATTGCAGTAGCGTCAAACGGCGATGTCTTTATTGGCGGGGCATTCACGCAAGCCGGTAGTGTGGCAAATGCAAACAACATTGCACGCTGGAATGGCTCAACGTGGAGCGGGCTTGCAGGCGGAATGAATAACGAAGTGCGTGCACTTGCCATTGCTCCAAATGGCGACCTGTTTGCAGGTGGTAACTTCACACTCGCAGGGACGGTCCCCGCAAATAACATCGCTCGCTGGAACGGTTCGGCGTGGAGCGCGCTCGGCGCAGGCGTCGATGCCTTCGTCAATGCCATAACTGTTTTGGAAAATGGGGATGTAATTGCTGGCGGAATTTTCCTAAATGCAAGTGCCTTACCAGCCAATCGCATCGCTCGCTGGAACGGTTCGGCGTGGAGCACACTCGGCGCAGGAGTTAGCGGGCTTGTCTCAGCGTTAGTCTCAGCTGGCAACATAGTCTATGCAGCGGGAGGATTTCTGACAGCTGGGGGACGCATCGTCAATCAAATTGCGCGCTGGAATGGCTCAAGTTGGGAAGCACTGGGACATCAAGCTGTCGGTGCCACAGGCAATATCAATGCGTTGGCGCTCAGCAGCAAGACATTGTTTGCTGGCGGAAGTACAAGTGCGTTCGGAGGTGTTGCAGCAAATAACATCGCACAGCTGGAATTACCTGATGCAGCTGAAGTTCGCACAATTGCGCCAAGCAATAGCTCACACACATTTGCACAAACCGGCGTCCAAATTGATTTTACCAGTGTGGCAAGCAGTGGGTTCGTGAGTGTGGCACGCTATGATTCCGAACCGCAAAATGTGAGCGGTATTCCACAGGCAAATGTAAGTACCTATCGCTTTGTGATTTCGCAAACAAGTCTGGGCTCATTCAATGCACTGCTGCGCCTTAACCGCACACAAATTCCTAACAGCGGAATTGCCAATCCTGCTACCATACGCGTTTATCGCAGACCGATACCAAACACAGGCACCTTTTCCGTCTTGCCAAATGCGTTTGACACAAATTTTCCTGACGAAGTGCGTGCCACGACATCTCTCTTTTCAGAGTTTGTGTTAGGCGGCGATGCCGATAATCCGTTGCCCGTTGAGCTCATTAGCTTTACAGGCTCTCGTGTCACAGAAGGAGTGCAACTGAATTGGACAACCGCCTCAGAGCGCAACAACGCCGGGTTTATCGTACTGCGCTCCTCCTCGCGTGAGCCACAACCGCGTGAGATCGCCTCGTATCAATTCTCACCTCTGTTGCGCGGCAGGGGAACAACGACAATGCCAACAACATACAACTTTCTTGACACAGGCATTGAGACCGGTATCACTTACACCTATCGCTTGCGCAGTGTGGATTTTGATGGCACCATCCATGACTACCTGCGCACACTGACGCTCAATGTCCATCCCTTGAATGCTGATAAACAACCCCAAAAAGTCTATGACTACGCTCTCATGCAAAACTATCCAAACCCCTTCAACCCGACGACGACGATTCAATTCGCCATTCCTGCGGTAAGCGATGTGAAGCTAGAAGTGTTCGACATGCTAGGACAAAAGGTTTCAACGCTGGTCAATCGCCGAATGGAAGCGGGGCTTCACACGGTGAATTTCAG
>NSLH01000034.1 GCA_002763895.1 [Chlorobium] sp. 445 | reverse complement strand
TTATCGTGCTGAAAATTGGTTTGCAAATCTCTGGATTGGTGGACAGTATAAATTAGCAACGCATATTGCTCACAGCGACTATGCTCGACGTGCATTCAACGATCGTTATGCTGATGCACCAAACATGAGTGATGCGCTGCAAGATGGCTGGTATCGCACCAATGCGTGGATTTGGCAAGTCGGCGCAAGCGGTGGCTATCACATTGGTGCAGTGGCACTTGCGCTCAATCTGGGGCTACAAGTCTTTCAAAGCGAGACAGGAGTACAGATGTTGCCTGACTTAGGCATCATGCCGTTCTACGGCACCTTGGGAGTTGTCTATTGTTTTGGCAAATAGTCAAGTAGTCATATTAAATCACGGTGGGGGTAAGCATGAACAAGCTGACGCTTTGGCAACGATGGGTTGCAGCAAATGCACTCGGAGAACTCATTGGATTAGGCACAACGTTCAGCCTCGGATTTCTGGTGTTCAATGCGATAGGCGAACCCAGCTCTGTAAGTGCGGTTCTACTGCTTGCTGGTGCTACAGTATTGACAGGAGCGATTGAAGGCACAGTGGTAGGACTTGCGCAGTGGCAAGCGATGCGAATTGCATTGCCTATCGTTTTGAAGGAGTGGGTGCTTGCGACGCTCTGGGGTGCACTTTGTGCATGGCTCTTAGGCATTGTGCCAAGCACACTGATGTCGCTTGGCGAACAAACAAGCGGTACGCCTGCTGCTGAACCGCCACTTGCTATCATGATGCTCCTAGGCGGCGCAATGGGATTCATCTTGGGTATCGTGCTTGCATTTCCACAGTGGCTCGTGCTGAAGAAATACGTGGCACGCGCAACATGGTGGTTTCCAGCGAATAGTCTCGCCTGGCTGGTCGGTATGCCCATCATTTTCGGAGGCATGGACATGGCTTTTGCATCGACTTCAGCACTTGCAGTTGGGCTTGCAATTGCATTAACACTGCTCATTGCAGGCGCAGCAGTAGGCGCTGTGCATGGTCTATTTCTTATTGCCATGACGACTGAACTTAAAGTCGAGAATATGAAAGTCACTGAACATTAAGTACCTTAAACAAAGTGGTGCGCCAGTTGCAGTGCATCAATTAAGTAAGAAAGGAGAATGGGAAAATGAAGGCGAAAATGAAACCAATGCGTGCGCTAGTCATGCGTCAAAGCATTCGCAAAGCCTTGCTGCTTGTGGCACTGCTGCTCTGGCCAGTTACGCTCTACTACTTCTCCCCTGCCTTGATTTTTGAGGGAACCTCAGAGCGACTAATCAATGGTAGTTTTATTGTCTTTTCCGCACTGTTGTTTTTGTCGCTCATTTTTGGACGAGTCTGGTGCGGTTGGCTCTGCCCTGGTGCAGCGCTGCAGGAAATGCTGTTTGCTGTCAATGACAAGCGATTGGAAAAACCCCGTGACTGGATACGATGGGCAATTTGGATACCCTGGATTACCTCCTTAGCGCTCGTCGCCTTCTTTGCAGGAGGCTATGAACGTGTAGACTTTTTCTACCGTACGCACAGCGGTGTGTCCGTTGGTGATACTAGCGGCTACATTGTCTATTACACTGTGTTAGTGGTGTTTTTTTCTACAGCGTTGATTGCAGGGCGGCGCGCGGCTTGTCATCGTATCTGTTGGATGTCGCCCTTTATGGTAATTGGACGAAAGGTGAGCAATACGTTGCATCTGCCAGCGCTGCGTCTTGCAGTCACACCCGACAAATGCGTCAAATGTGAGGTGTGCACGCGCAATTGCCCAATGAGTCTTAATGTGGCGCAGATGGTACAATCAGGGCGTTTGGAACACCCCGAATGTGTGCTCTGTGGAACATGTGTCGATAGCTGCAAGCAAAAAGCAATTGATTACGCATTTACAACGCCGCAAAAGCATTGAGTACAGCGTAGAAGAACAGCTTGTTGTTACTACTTTACGGGCATGCCATTGATGCCTTCGCCTGTAGGTTCAACGACATGAACCTTGCCATCTGAACCTGTAACCGCTAAGAGCATACCTTGCGACTCAATGCCGCGCATTTTACGAGGTGCAAGATTAGCAACGACAACAACATTTTTGCCAATCATCTCCTCGGGCGTGTAATGCTCAGCAATTCCTGCAAGAATGACACGCTCTTCATGGCCAAGTTTCAGCGTGAGTTTCAAGAGTTTATCAGCGCGAGGGACTTTTTCAGCAGCGATGACAGTTGCAACGCGCAAGTCAAGTTTCTCGAAATCTTCAATCGTAATTGTAGGTTTAAGGTTGGGAATAGTTGTTTGAGTCGTGTGCTCTTGTATCGCTTTTGCGCGCTCTTTCTCTGCAGCCTCTTGCACCAGTCGCTCGATCTTTTCTAATTCAGGCGCAATGTCCTTGTCCTCAATTTTTCGGAACAAGGCTATCGAAGTGCCTGAAAGTCTGTGTCCTGCTTGAAGTTTTGGCTGCTTTGCATTTTCCCAGTTGCGCTCATCAAGGTTCAGCATCTTGAAAATGTGGTCACAAGCATCGGGCAAAATCGGTGAGAAGATAATTGCAAGGCTATGACAAAGATTGAGCGAGAGGGAAATAGCTTTGGCAGATTGTTCAAGGTCGGTCTTGTAGGTTTTCCAAGGGGCTTGGTCCGTAAGAAATTTATTTGCTATGCGTGCCAGTTCCATGGCTTGAAAGGCTGCTTCACGGATGTGAAAGCCCTCGAAGGCATGCTCTAACTCGTCAAAGGTTTTCTGCCAATCTATTCCAATGCTGTTCCATTCGTAAGGTGAGCAATTGGCAGGCACAATGCCCTCAAACTTTGAGTTCGTGAAATCCACGGCGCGCTTGACAAAATTGCCAAGTGTATCAGCAAGTTCACCATTCACGCGATTTTGAAAATCTTTCCAACTAAAATCGCTGTCGCGGTTTTCAGGATAATTCACAGCAAGAATGTAGCGCAGCGTGTCGGCAGGAAATTTCTCCAAAAACTCATGCGCATACACGGCGTAGCCACGCGACTTTGAAAATTTCTTGCCCTCGATATTGATAAACTCCGATGCTGGGATATTATCGACAATCACATACTGCGCTTCGGGATGAGCCTCATTCCACGCTTTGAGCATTGCTGGAAACATAATCGCGTGAAAGACAACATTATCTTTGCCGATAAAGTGAATGAGCCGTGTGTCCTTGTGTTGCCAATACTCGCGCCACTTTTCAGGCTGTCCTTGCTGCTGTGCCCATTCTTTCGTTGAAGAGATATAGCCCAGAACGGCATCGAACCACACATAAATCACTTTACCTTTTGCTTCATCGGAATCTAATGGGACTGGCACGCCCCAACTCAAATCGCGTGTGATGGCGCGCTCCCCCAAACCTTGCTTGAGCCAAGTGCGTGCATAATTGACCACATTCGGGCGCCAGTCATGTTCGTGCTTTGAGACCAGCTCTTCTACGAAGTCTTGGTACTTGCCAAGCGGGAAATACCAGTGGAGTGTTTCTTTCAGAACGGGCGTCTTGCCAGAGAGTTTACTTTTCGGGTTAATAAGTTCGGTAGCGGAGAGATACGTGCCGCAGTTTTCGCATTGGTCGCCGTTAGCTTCAGGATAGTGGCACACAGGGCACTCGCCTACAACATAGCGGTCGGGCAAGAATTGATTTTTTGCTTCATCATAAAATTGCTGTTCAAGTTTCTTTGTCAGAATGCCGCGCCGCTCAAAGTCAAGAAAAAATTCTTGTGTGGTTTGGTGATGAATCGGCAGTGATGTGCGCGAAAAGTTATCGATAGCAATGTTAAGTTTTTTAAGAACAGCGCGGTGCAGAGCATGGTAGCGATCGACAATATCTTTCGGGGAAACCCCTTCTTTATCAGCTTGAATTGTAATTGGAACGCCGTGTTCATCGCTGCCGCCAATGTGAAGAATATCTTCACCGCGCAAGCGTTTGTAGCGCACGAAAATATCGGCAGGAATATAAGTGCCAGTCAGATGCCCAAGATGCAATGGACCGTTGGCATAAGGAAGAGCTGTGGTAACGAGCGTGCGTTTGAAGGTGTTAGCGTTTGATGTTGACATAGAACTGATAGCTTGACGGGAAATTTTACATCAAAAGAAACAGGAATTGAGAAGCGAGAAGTTAATCCAATTCACAAATTCATTGAGCAACAAATATGGTGATATGGTCTGCTCACTTCACCTAAGATAACAACATAATTAAATCGCCATTTGTTCAAATGGTGCTTGTAGTCTCAAGTGAGAAGTTATGTTGCGCCTCGCACTGCGGATAGCTGTGAGCAGAGCTTCCAATTACTATTATGCATGGCTAAACAGGGTCAGCGTTTTGGGTACAATTTAATCAAATTCTGCGTGGTGTATTTGCAAAAGTGTGCTTTCCTTGCGGCACTAAACTGGAGTTAGAGCAACAAAAAAGGGAAATGTCTGCGCTGCGCACAAATAGTGCAGAGTGCAGTTTTATCGCGCTACCGCTGCATAGTTGGTAACGAGCGTCGCATTTGGTGGGATGCGTCGGCGCAAGCGAAGGCTTGTGGAGGTAAGTTCGAGAATTTCAGAGACGGTAACGGTGTCAGCAGTAGTAAGTTCAAGTTCATTGCCGCCGCTGACGAGCCGCCAGGTGCCAGAGCTGGTATCCCCGCGCGAAGAAGTAAATTGCACGGTGCCGTTGAGGTTAAAGCGCATGCGTGAGCCGACATCGGCTGTGATTTCTGGGTTTGAAGAAGTAAATGAGACAAGTTGCCAAGTTGTATCTGAAAGCAGGATTGGGCGGGTCAGCGGTTGTGTCGGCTGCGGGTCACGGCAAGCTGTAAGCAAGGCAAAAAGCCCGCTAAAGAGCACAAGAAATGTGGCAGAAAGCGTAGTTTGTGTCGTAATGTTCATTTTCTGAGGCAATGCGGTGTGTCGCATAGCTACGTTGGACAAAAACGCTTTTTTCGGTATCTTTGTTTTTACCTTTCAGATATCGGCGGGATAGCCAAGTGGTAAGGCAGAGGTCTGCAAAACCTTTATTCGCCGGTTCGATTCCGGCTCCCGCCTCAAAACTTTTTTCAGACTCTTTGATTCGTGCTCACTTATCTGCCTCACCCATCACAGGGTCAATAGAGCCGATAACGACAACCACATCGGCAAGGAGACCCCCTTCAATAAGGTGCGGTAAAGCCTGCAAATTGCAGAATGAAGGGCTGCGGATTTTAAGTCGCCATGGGTAGCCACTACCATCGGATTGAATGTAGAAGCCAAGTTCACCTTTTGGAGCTTCAATGGCATGATAGATTTCGCCTTTTGGCAATTGCAAACCTTCATGCGTAATCATGAAATCGTGAATAAGTGCTTCCATGGAGTGATAGATTTCTCCTTTCCATGGATAAGCTTGCTTGGCATTGTCGATGCGCACATCGCCACGCGGAAGTTGACGCAGCGCTTGCTCAATAATTTTTACGCTCTCTTGTATTTCCATCATCCGCAGTTGATAGCGCGCAAAGCAATCGCCATTCTCCAAAACAGGGACCTCAAACTCAAAACGGTCGTAAATCATGTAAGGCTCAGCGCGCCGAATGTCATAATTCACGCCTGAAGCGCGCAGGTTAGGACCTGTCAGACCTAAATCAATTGCATCTTGTTTAGAGATATAACCAACGCCTTCAACACGTTCAATGAAAATGCGATTGCGTTCCATCAATTTGCGCCATTCTGCAACTTTGCGCTTAAATGCAGGTAGCCAATCTTTGATGTAGGAAACACACTCGTGCGAGATATCGCTAGCAACACCACCAATGCGGCAGTGCGAGATAGTAAAACGCGCACCTGTGAGCAAATCGAAGATGTTATAGATATGCTCACGCTCCTCGAAGGTGTAGAGAAACATTGTAACCGCGCCGCTATCCATGAGCATCGATCCAATGGAGAGCAGGTGTGAAGAAATGCGCGCAAGTTCGCAGGCAATCGTGCGAATGTATTGTGCACGCTCTGGTACTTTGAAATCGCCTAATTTCTCGACAGCAAGACAGAGGGCTGTGTTGTTTGAGTATGGCGACATGTAGTCGAGCCGGTCTGTATAAGGCATCCACTCGTGATAGGTCTTGTTTTCTGCAAGTTTTTCCATAGCACGGTGCAGGTAGCCGAGCTCAGGCACAGCAGCAACGACAGTCTCGCCATCCAGCTTCAAGGCAACGCGCAAAACCCCATGCGTGGCGGGGTGCGAAGGTCCCATGTTGAGCACCATCTTGGATTCTAATGGATCATCGTCATCGACCATAATCGTGGTGTCGCGGTCCTCGAGAGCCGCATAAATTTTGCGGCGCTCTTGCAGCCGTGTAGATGGGTCTAATTGCGGTTTTGCCAGCATTTCAATGCCTTCGACAAGTTCAGATGCGTGCTTCATACTCCCTGAAGGTTCAAATTTGAAGATAGAATAAAAACAAAGTTAGTTAATCTAACCGTTCAGAAAAATAGCACAAGTGGTGAAGACGTTTAATCACGCTGCCAAGGCAAGCGATCCAAATCCACATTGCCACCGGTGAGTATGATACCGACGCGTTTGCCACTGATGTTCATCTTGCCTTCGAGTAAAGCGGCAAAAGGTACAGCACATGAGGGCTCTATGATAATTTTCATGCGCTCCCAGATATAGCGCATCGCTTGCACGATGCTGTCTTCAGCAACCGTTACAATTTCAGCAACTTTTTCGCGGATAATTGGGAAGGTTTTATCGCCAAGCGAAGTCAGCAATCCGTCAGCGATGGTCTTAGGGTTGATAGAGGGTACGATTCGACCTTCTTTGATGGAGCGGTACGCATCGTCAGCGCCTGCGGGTTCTACAGCAATAACTTTGGTGCGGGGTGAAAGTGAAGTTACGGCAAGTGCAGTGCCAGAGATTAAGCCACCGCCGCCTACGGGAGCCAGCACAAGGTCAAGATTTGCGATGTCTTCGAGCAGTTCAAGTGCAGCAGTAGCTTGTCCTGCAATAACACGATAGTCGTTGTAGGGATGAATAAGCGTGGCGCCGCTTTTCTCGACTTCAGTTGCAAGTGTCTCTTCACGCGCTTTGAGTGTAGGTTCAGAGAAGATAATGCGTCCGCCATAGCCTGCGACGGCAATTTTTTTGATATGTGGAGCGGTATGCGGCATGACAATTGTGGCAGAAATGCCACGTAGGCGCGCTGCCAAAGCAAGTGCTGCGGCATGATTGCCAGAAGAGTGTGTGGCCACGCCACGCGCTGCATCAGCATCGGAGAGCGAAAAGACTGCATTGCATGCCCCACGAAATTTGAATGCACCGACTTTCTGAAAATTCTCACACTTGAAGAAAAGCGATGCGCCAACCATCTGATTAAGGCTCTCACTGGTAAGCACTGGTGTGCGGTGTGCATACTGTGCAATGCGAGCAGCAGCAGCACGGATATCCGATAGGGTTGGAACGCTCTGCATAGACAAAAGTAACTAACTACTTGATTGGTGATGCGGTGCGCACACCACGAAAGCCTAACGCTGCAGCCGTAACGGTTGTATTGGCTACTGCCCCGCCCACAGCAACTTGCCGATCGGAGATGCGTAGCCGAAATGACTGATTGCTCCAACTTCCGCCGCGATAGCCCATGCCATTGATGCCAGTTGCCCAGCGCTCGACGTTCGCACTGCCATCATAATCTAATTCTCCGTCGCCGTGCAAGGCGCTGTAGCGTCGACCTTGTGGGTCGCCGACTGTAATGCACTGTTCCCACAAGTTACCAGAAAGTTCAGCAATGCCGTAGTAACTGGCGCCGCGTTCCTTGCGACCGAGATTACCCTGTTCAGCAAAGCCGCAAGGCAAAGCGCCTTTAGAGCCATCTGAAAAAGTCTTCATACCGAAGTTGCAGTTAGCGTGCTCAGGTAGAATGTGCTCACGACCGTGTTCATCTATTATGATATCCTCGACAGGGATTGGTGACTCTTTGCCCCAAGCGTATTCGCCAGCTGCAGCCGTGCGCGTACCACGTGCGGCTTTTTCGTACTCCAATTCAGTCATCGGACGCAGCGCTGCCCAGTCCAAAAATGCCGCACCACGTCCCCAATCTAAGTAGTTGCATGCGCGCTCAGGGTGTGCGGCTGTAAACTTGAAGTTCTCTGCACGAATCGTATAGCGATGTTCGGCGCTCCCTTCAGGCGCAAGATTGGCGGCTTGGATATCCGTGAGTGTGTTGAGAAAAGCTGCATATTCGCCTTGACTGATTTCATACTTCATGCAGTAAAAAGCTGCAAAGCCTTTCGGAAAGTGTTCAGAAATGGCAACACTGGGGTATGCGCGCGGCACATCATCGCTGAGCAGCATGCCTTTACCTTGACTGTTGCCGAAGTTGTCCGCAGTGGAATTGCCAAAAAGAATTTCACGCTCGCTCTCAATGCGTGCAGGGCGACTGATCTCACGTGTCTCTTCTTTGGAGACATCCTTCACACCTGATGAGGTCAAGACCAACGATTCTCGAAATTCGGGTCGTGACGGTGCAGGTGTAATGCCTCTGAATGTCATGACCTTGCGCTCAGGATTCGTACGCGAAACCGTTTGAAAGGGGTCGGTAAAATGTCCTGTTACATTGAACAGTGTGCCATCACCGAGTTGAAAGGCGCCTTCTGGCACATAGACCATCTCTAAGGCAAAGACGCGCACTGCAGAATTGGGCTGCACGACCATACCATCAAGACGATAGAGCCAGCGCAGGTGCACACCTTTCAGATGCACATCACCTTTGCCTTGTTCAGCACGAAAGATGAAGATGCCTTTACCATCTGGTGAAGGGGTTAGCATGAAACCATCGGGCAACACAAAGTCACTTGGAGTTGTCGAAAGCGTGGCATGTTTCCAAATGCCCTCATTTGTTTGATACTTCACAAACACCCACGCCGCATCCCAATTTACATCATCGCGCCACGAATTTTTCCACGAGATATCGCATGAAACGGTGGCGTAGTAACTTTCACTGGACGTGGAAGAAAGATGCAACTGCACATTTGAGACATTTATATCTCTAGCAGCAAGCGTATGCACTGCTAAAAGTATCGTCATTGCGCACCACAAAATCTGCTTTATCATCATGGGCTCTCCTTTACTGTGTGTGTAACTATTGAAAGTTAAGAGACAACTTACAAAGATTCCTGTGGCTTTTGCAATCTTCGTGCATGCTCAATCACACAGAGCTTCTAACACTTTTTTGACTGGCTGGATAGGCATGGTGTCAATCTCAATTGCCTGCGCTAAGCGTGAGGTTGCAGCCTCAAGGACAGACTTCTTGTCTGTAAAAATCTCGGCAATGACTTCACCTGATTTGACACTATCTCCGACTTTTTTCCTAAAGAGAATGCCAGCCTTCGGTTCAACGCGATC
Organism: [Chlorobium] sp. 445; assembly: GCA_002763895.1. Classification (NCBI taxonomy): domain Bacteria; kingdom Pseudomonadati; phylum Chlorobiota; class Chlorobiia; order Chlorobiales; family Chloroherpetonaceae; species [Chlorobium] sp. 445. The sequence goes on along the minus strand of NSLH01000034.1, from coordinate 15,345 downwards.
TTCCTTCGTGATGCGGTTGGCGCCTAAGAGCGTTGCAGAAAAACCAACCTCGAGCGCGTTGATGGTTTTTATCCAACCGCTGTGTTGTGCGCAGATTGCCTCACGGTATTTTGATTTGGGATATTTATCTGGATGTTTCAGATAAGAAATATCGGCGCCTTGTGCTTTGCAGATCTCGAGAAACTTCTCAAAAGCCTTTCCGTTGTGCAACTGTCTCTGACTCTGTTCAATGCCTTCTTGCAGAGACTGACATTTGCCGCCTAGGCGCAACATTTCGCCAGAGAGTGCCAGCGTAACTTCCAAAAGGTCAGGAATGTGGCGCCCTTGCAAGCACTCGATGCACTCTTTGACTTCGAGCCAATTTCCGACAGCATATCCAAGCGGTTCGTTCATATCGGTGATGAAAGCAGAGACGCGCTTGCCATAGCGATGTCCAATTGCAATAAGTGTGTTTGCCAGTTCGCGTGAACGTGCAAGGTCGTTCATAAATGCTCCAGCGCCTGTTTTCACATCAAGTACTAAGCCATCTAAGCCAGAGGCAATTTTCTTGGACATAATGCTTGCTGCAATGAGCGGAATCGATTCAACTGTTGCCGTAACATCGCGCAACGCGTAGAGTAACTTATCGAGAGGGGCAAGCGATGGAGTTTGACCAATCAAAGCGCAGCCGTGTTGGCGCAGCATCGTGCGATATTTTGAAAGTGAGAGCGATACATTGAAATTCGGAATAGATTCAAGTTTATCGAGTGTGCCACCAGTGTGTCCAAGTCCGCGCCCTGAAATCATGGGCACTGCAACGCCAAGCGAGGCAACAACGGGTGCAAGAATCAGCGAGGTTTTGTCGCCAACGCCGCCCGTCGAGTGCTTGTCGATTTTCGGTGCACGAATCTGGGAAAGATTGGCAACCTTGCCGCTGTGAATCATCACCTCGCAGAGGGCGAAGAGTTCATCAGCAGAAAGTCCGCGAAAGTAAATCGCCATCAACATTGCAGCAACTTGATAGTCGGGGATTTTGCCTTTAAGATACGCTCGAAAAAAATAGCTTATCTCGTCGGCAGTGAGCGCAGTGCCATCGCGCTTTTTGCAAATGAGTTCAACTGGGTTAATAATCATGTTACGCGACATACACTCCCGTGCTCGTGAGCTGGTAAGTGCAGTGCAAGTGATGTTTGCACTGCTGTGTTTGAATTGAATGCAAAGTTTTATCTTTACACTGATTAAAATCTTTCACACACCATTAGACTGACAGACGAGACTTGGAACACCTACTTGATTCGCTAAACGCCGCACAACGAAAAGCTGTCGAGACAACACAAGGACCAGTGATGATTATCGCTGGTGCAGGCAGCGGCAAAACCCGCGTGATTACCTATCGCTTAGCTTATCTGATCAATAAGGGCTATGCGCATCCACAAGAGATTTTGGCGCTGACCTTTACGAACCGTGCAGCTGATGAAATGAAAGAACGCATTAGCGCACTACTCAAACTTGAGAGCATGAAAGGGCTTTGGATTGGCACATTTCACTCCAACTTTGCGCGACTGTTGCGTCAGCATGCGCCGCTGCTGGGCTTTGGCTCAAACTACTCCATCTACGATGCTGACGATACACAGCGGATCATTAGAGAAATTATGGACGAACTTGGCATCAGTGTGCAATCTCTCTCGCCGCAGTTGGTGCAGTCGCGCATCAGTGCTGCAAAAAATAAGTTCATTTTGCCGCATCAGTACTTGGAAAAATCTGCACGCTTCAAGTCTACTGAGCAACAAGTTGCACGCATTTACACACGCTACACCGAACGGCTCAAACGCAATAACGCTCTCGATTTTGATGATCTGCTCGTCAAAACCATTGAACTTTTTCAGCAGCATCGAGACATTCTTGAACACTACCAAACGCGCTTCAAATACTTGATGATCGATGAATACCAAGATACCAATAGAGCGCAGTATATCGTCTCAAAGATGCTGGCAGAAAAACATCGCAATATCTGCGTAGTCGGTGATGATGCCCAATCAATTTACTCGTGGCGCGGTGCAGAGATTTCCAACATCCTTGATTTTGAACGCGATTATCCTGGAGTAACGGTTGTGCGGCTCGAAGAAAACTACCGCAGCACGCAAGTTATCTTGAACGCTGCGAACGCCGTAATCAAACACAACCGTCATCAACTTGAAAAACGCTTATTTACGCGCAACGCCACAGGTGAACTTATCACACTGTTGGTTAGCGAAAATGAGCGACAGGAAGCTGACAAAGTCGCACAAGCCATTCTTAACCTCAAACTCACGCGTGGAATCTCAAATAAAGATATTGCGATTTTTTATCGCACCAATGCGCAGTCGCGCGTCTTAGAAGATGCATTGCGTGCAAACGGCATTGCCTATCAAGTCTTTGGTAATGTCTCATTCTACAAGCGCAAAGAAATCAAAGATATAGTAGCTTACTTACGGTTTTTGCTCAACGAACAAGATGAAGAATCACTGCAGCGCATTATCAATGTGCCTACGCGGGGCATCGGTAAAAGCAGCATTCAAAAGTTGCGTCAACTAGCTCAAGCAGAACAGACTTCGCTCTACGATATAATCAAACGCGCGGCGTTTTATTCTGATTTACCTGCGCGTCTGATTGCGGCGCTTGCGGAGTTTCGTATGCTGATAGAATCGCTCAAAGACATCGCTGAAAACTCTGATGCGTACGAAACCGTGCGTGCGCTTTATGAAAAACGCGCCTCTTAGAGCGGCTCAAAGAGGAAGGCCCCGCTGAAACCAATGCACGCTACGACAACCTGCAAGAATTCCTTTCACTTGCACGCACATTCTCAGAGCAAAATGACGACAACTCACTTAAAACATTTCTACAAAATATCGCACTTATCAACGAACTTGAAGATAAAGACAAAGATGACAACAAGGTCTCGCTGATGACCATCCATGCTGCAAAAGGCTTAGAGTTTCCAGTCGTGTTTGTAACAGGGCTGGAGGAACGGCTATTTCCGCTCTCCCCCGATGAACCCAAAAATTTGGAAGAAGAACGACGGCTATTTTATGTAGCTATCACGCGGGCAAAAGAAAAACTCTATGTCAGTTATGCAAAGTCGCGCTACCGCTCTGGGGCATCGCAGCCTGCCATTAAATCGCGCTTCATTGATGAACTCGATGGCGAACTTGTGCAAACTGAAGCTAATAAGCGCCTCTCCGAAGTACGTGCCCATGAAAGAGAGCGAGAACGCATTCAGTGCGATCAATACAGTCAACTTGAAAGGTGTGATGACTTCCAAGAATCTCGGAACTGGCAGAGACAAACAAAAACGCCAGTAAAGCCTACGGTGCAGGCAGTAGACCCAAGTGTGCCTAAACTTGCTGTAGGCATGAAGGTGCAGCACAATAAATTTGGCACAGGCAAGATTATTGCGCTTCAGGGCAGCGGTGAGGAGGCGAAGGCAAAAGTTTTTTTTAGGACGGCTTGCGAGACACTTATCATTAAAGTTGCGAACTTGACCGTACTGGACTAGGACGAGCGTCCAATGGCGCTGTCAAGAATTGAAAAGCCTACTACAATCCCGTGTGCTGTGTGCACAAGCACGTTGCCATCGGCTTCACCAAATTCCTCAAGAAAAACACTATCGTCAGCATCTTGTTCAGCGTCAAAGACGACATGCAGGATGGATTCCTGATGGTCATAGACGAACTCAAAGTCGTGGAATTGAAAGTGAGCCAGTGCAGGAATTGAGCGTATCACGCTGCGAATTTTTTCACGAAGTTGAAGGGTATCTTGGCTCATCACTTATAGCGATTCAAATTGAGAGAGCATACGCAAATCGTTTTCAAAGAGCAAACGAATATCATCAATTTTGTAGCGCAACAGTGTCGTGCGTTCAATGCCCATTCCCCAAGCGTAGCCAGAGTAAATCTCGGGATCGATGTTGCAATTGCGCAGCACATTTGGATGCACCATGCCGCAGCCCATGATTTCAAGCCAGCCAGAATACTTGCAAACACGGCAGCCTTTGCCGCCACAGAGGTAGCAGGTAACATCAACTTCTGCAGACGGCTCTGTGAAGGGAAAGAAACTCGGTCGAAAACGCAATTTGACGTCGCTGCCAAACATCTGCTTGGCAAAGGAGTAAATTGTGGCTTTAAAGTCGGCAAAGGTTACACCCTTATCAACATAGAGTCCTTCGAGTTGATGAAAGACGCAGTAACTGCGCGCACTGATAGCTTCATTGCGATAGACCTTACCAGGAGCAATGATGCGAATGGGCGGTTTTTGTGAGAGCATAGTGCGAATCTGCACGGGGGAAGTATGCGTGCGCAGCACAACATTTTCGCCTTCTCCTTTGCGAATGAAAAACGTGTCCTGCATATCGCGCGCAGGATGATCATCTGGAAAATTGAGCAAGGTAAAGTTGTAATCGTCGCGCTCAATTTCAGGTCCAACAGCTTCCGTAAAGCCCATTTTGAAGAAGATGTCTTTCATTTCGCTGAGCACTTTTTGGACGGGGTGCTCGGCGCCAAGAAAGCGTCGACGTCCGGGCAGCGTGAGATCGAGCGCGGGAGCTTGTTGCACGTCGTGGGCGTCCAATGCTGCCTTGGCTGACGCAAATTTTGACTCTGCAGCAACTTTGAGGTCATTGAGCAACTTGCCTACATGTGGTCGCTGCTCAGGCGGTACATGCTTGAGCTCATCGAAGAGTGTGGCAACCTTGCCTTTGCGGACAAGGAACTTGAGGCGATAGGCTTCGAGCGATGCTTTATCGCAGATCTCAAATGCAGCAACTTCAGCGCGCAAGCGTTCAATGGCGCTGTGTAGCTCGCTGGTGTCAGTCTTCGTATCCATTGCGCTAAAAATTAAGCTAAAGCAGTTTTAACAACAGCTTCAAATGCTGCAGGATCTTTGACGGCAATTTCTGCTAAGGCTTTGCGGTTGATCGCGATATTCTTTTTGGTCATGGCTGCAATGAGTTTTGAGTAAGTGGTGCCGTGCAAACGTGCAGCTGCATTGATGCGCATGATCCACAGGGCACGGAAATTGCGTTTTCTGACTTTGCGATCACGGTATTGATACTGTGCGGCTTTATCGACAGCATGTTTGACAACCGTCAGCACATTGCCACGTTTGCCCCAAAATCCTTTGGCTTTTTTGAGGATGCGTTTGCGTCGTGCGCGAGAAGCAACAGCATTTTTTGCTCTTGGCATAGTATGAAATCAGTGGTTTATGGTTATTGAAAAATTATATTGCTAACATGCGCTGAATAGTATCATGCATAGCAGGCGAGACAAGCGTGTCTTGCTGCAACCTGCGCTTGCGCTTGGTGCTCTTCTGCGAAAGATTGTGGCGCATACCCGTGCGCTTGCGCTTAATTTTGCCAGTCGCAGTAACTTTAAACCGCTTCTTGGCTGAACTGTGAGTTTTGACTTTTGGCATGTCTGTATTGGTTTGGATTTATGATGACGATGCAGTGTTTTCGGTGTTTTGCTCGGCGCGTTTTTGCTGCGATTCTTGCATTTTGCGCTGACGCTCTGCTTTTTCAGCTTCTAAAAGCCGCTGCTCTTCTTCGCGTTCTTTCTGCAACTTGCGTTCCAGCGCTTCAATCTTCGCCTTATCAGGTACATAGAAAATGTAAAGATTTTTGCCCTCGAGTTTCGGTGGTCCTTCAGGCTTGCCAACAATGCTCAGGCGCTCGGTGAGCCTATCAATAAGTTGATAGCCCTGCTCCTTGTAGACAATAGCGCGTCCGAGAAAGACAACTGTGGCGCGCACTTTATCGCCTTTGCGTAAAAATTCTTCTGCGTGTTTCGCTTTGAAGTCAAAGTCGTGCTTATCCGTATTGGGGTGGAAGCGCACTTCTTTGAGTTCAGAGGTTTTGGTTTTTTCTTGGCTTCTTTCTCTTTCTTTTCAATCTCGTAGAGAAATTTGCCATAATCCGCGATGCGACAGACAGGCGGCTGCGCATTTGGCTGAATCTCAATGAGGTCTAAGCCTAATTTTCTAGCTTCGCGCAATGCCTCTGCAGTTTTCATCACACGCTGGTCGCCTTCGGGAAAAAGGACACGCACCTCGGGAACCCGAATGTCCTCATTGATGCGATGTGCTCGTTTATTTTCTCTCATTCGTTCAAAGATAAAGTTTCAGGTTGTTCAATTCCCATCAACGGCGCATCGGTCAGGCAAGCACAGCTGTGAAAGCGATAGCCACTGCATGGCGTAGATATTCTGCAAGGCACTCATCGTTTGGCTTGGATTTCCTCTTTCAGCATAGCGATGGCATCGGTAAGCGGCATGGCGCCTTTGTCGCCTTCCTTGTGTCGACGCACAGCGACACTGCTGCCTGCCTTTTCCTTTTCACCAATGATGAACATATATGGAATCTTTTTCACTTCAGCATCGCGAATTTTTTTGCCAATTTTCTCGCTGCGTTCGTCAAGTTCGGCACGAATCTTCTCGGCTTTGAGCCGTTCGGCAATTTCGGCAGCGTAGTCGTTCACCGCATCAACGATAGGCAACACGGCAACCTGGACAGGGGCAAGCCACAAGGGGAAATCGCCAGCGAAATTTTCGATCAAAACCCCGATGAAGCGCTCCATAGACCCAAATGGCGCACGATGAATAATCACAGGGCGATGCTCCTTGTTATCGCTACCTGTGTAAGTGAGCTTGAAGCGCTCAGCCATCACATAATCGACTTGCACGGTGCCAAGTTGCCACTTGCGTCCGATAGCATCGCGCACAATAAAATCGATTTTGGGACCGTAAAAACTGGCTTCACCAATGCCAATGAAATAGTTGAGTTTCATTTTTTCAGCAGCGGCGCGCACATCATTTTCAGCTTGTTGCCAAAGTTCATCGCTACCGCCATACTTAGCTTTGTTGGATTTATCACGAAACGAAAGACGCGTCTGCACATCCTTGAAACCAAGCGTAGAGAAAACCATCTGCGTCAGATCAATAACATTGCAAATCTCATCTTGCAGCTGATCTTGACGGCAATAGATATGCGAATCATCTTGTGTAAAACCACGCGCTCGTGTAAGCCCATTGAGTTCACCTGACTGCTCATAGCGATAGACGGTGCCGAACTCTGCAAGACGAATAGGCAAATCGCGATAACTGCGCGGCTTGGCACTATAAATCTGATGATGATGCGGGCAGTTCATGGGTTTCAAAAGATATTGCTCTTCTTTGCCGGTTTCATCGGTGAAGGTAATGGGTGGAAATTGCGAGTCTTTGTAGTACGGATAATGCCCTGAAGTCTTGTAAAGCTCAATGCTACCGATGTGCGGTGTATAAACGGCTTGATAGCCGCGCTTGAACTGCTCATCTTTGAGAAAATTCTCGAGCTCCTGTCGAATGATAGCGCCTTTGGGCAGCCAGATTGGCAAGCCGCTACCAACTTTGGGCGAGATAAGAAAGAGCTCCATTTCCTGACCAATTTTGCGATGGTCGCGCTTTTTGGCTTCTTCGAGTTGCGCAAAGTGTTGCTTTAAGAGTTTCTCCGAAGGAAATGAGATGCCGTAGATGCGTTGCATTTGCTCACGGCTCGAGTCGCCGCGCCAGTAGGATGCAGAAATGCTCGTCAGCTTCACCGCTTTGAGTTTAGACGTCCGTGGCAGATGCGGACCCGTGCAAAGATCGGTAAAGCCACCTTGATGGTAGATAGAGACAATCGGCTCACTGATGCCTTCAAGAATTTCAACCTTGTAGGGATCAAGGCGTTTGGTCTTGAAATACTCAATGGCGTCTTGGCGTGTAAGTTCTTCACGAGTAATGACAAGGTCGCGCTGGGCAATCTCAAGCATGCGCTCTTCAATTTTGCGCAAATCTTCTTCAGTGAAACGATGTGGCGAGGAAATATCGTAGTAGAACCCGTTTTCAATAGCAGGACCAGCGCCGAATTTTGTGCCCGGAAAAAGCTCCTCAATGGCTTGCGCCATCAGGTGGCTTGAACTGTGCCAATATAGCTCTTTGCCTTCATCGGAGTCGAAGGTAACAATTTCAACAGTGGCATCTTCTTCTATAGGCAAATTCAAATCGCGCAGCTTACCATTGACTTTGATACCGAGCGCATCTTCATAGAGTTTCTTGCCAATAGACTTGGCAACATCGTTGCCTGTGATGCCTTTCGGGTAGTGTCTTACCGAGCCATCAGGCAGCGTAAGCGAAATTTGTTCAGTTAAAAGTTGAATCTCAGACATGATGTTGTGCTTCCTTTCTCGGGTCTCAGACAGTAGCCTTGCTTGACAGACTGTTTCAAATTTTTTGAAAGACAATAACAAGAGCGCTGGCAAGAAGCCAAGTGTGCGTTTGAAAAAGCTAGAAGCTAGTAAATCAACGGCGGAAGCCGCCGTCGTCGTGAAGGGTTGCGTTATGTTCAAAACGCAGGATACCATGGTTACCCAAACGCTCGATTCAGCGACTGCTTGTCGTTTGTTCATCAATCATCGGGAGAGTCGCAGCCCCGCGCTTTCAGCTAAGAAAGCGAATGATTGGTGAAGTAAATAACAAAGATAAAACACCGCGTGCAAATTTGAAAATAGCGCGATGTAAGAAACATTGCTTGCAGTGTAGGGCAATCCCGTTATTTTTGCCGAATACAAATTAAGCTAATCGCTGATGCAAAGCCCGAAAAAGTCAAATTCACGCCCGCGCACTAACGCTAAACTTTGGGGTGGCGGCTTTACTGAAGAGTTGAACGCCCTTGCCCTTGAATTTTCCAAATCACTCGAGCTTGATTGCAAACTCTACAAAGAAGACATCAGAGGCAGTTTAGCACATGTGGCAATGCTGGGCGCACAAGGAATTATTGAGAAATCGGAAGCGGAACAGATTGCGCAAGGCTTGCGTCAGATCGAGCAAGAATTAGACACGGGCAAATTTCCCTTTGAGAGTGCAGAGGAAGATATTCACTTGGCAATTGAAAGACGGCTCCATGATCTTATCGGTAGTGTGGCTGGCAAATTGCACACGGCACGCAGTCGCAACGACCAAGTGGCAACCGATGAGCGGCTTTATCTGCGTCAGCGCATCACTGAACTCATGGACCATCTGACGGCATTTCAACGTGCGCTATTTGAGAAAGCCGAGAGACACTTTGGGGCACTCATGCCGGGTTACACCCATCTACAGCGTGCGCAGCCCATTTTGCTCTCACAGCATTTGCTAGCGTATGTTGAAATGTTTGAGCGCGATAAATCACGCTACGCAGATTGCCAGCGACGGCTAAATGTCTCGCCGCTCGGTGCTGCAGCACTGGCAGGCACACCGCATCCTATTGATCGCCGCTACAGTGCAGCTTTACTGGGCTTTTCAGGCATCACGCGCAATAGCATGGATTCCGTAAGCGATCGCGACTATGTCATAGAGTTTATCTCAACATGCGCCATTGTGATGATGCACCTATCAAGGCTAGCAGAAGAATTTGTGCTGTGGTCGTCGCAAGAATTTCGCTTTATCACAATTGGTGATGCTTTCACGACCGGCAGCAGCATTATGCCGCAAAAGAAAAATCCTGATATGGCTGAACTTGTGCGCGGCAAAACAGGCAGGGTCTACGGCGACTTGATAAACATGCTGACCACAATGAAAGCTCTGCCGCTTGCCTACAACCGTGATATGCAAGAAGATAAATTTCCAATGTTAGATGCAGCAGAGACTACAGCAGCAAGTCTGAAAATTTTTACGGCGATGCTTGGCGCAACAACCTTCAATCTTGAAGTCATGCGAGCAGCTGTACTGCAAGATTACTCTACTGCAACCGACATTGCTGATTATCTGGCAAAGAAAGGTGTGCCCTTCCGTGAAGCACATGAAATTGTTGCGCAAATTGTTCGCCATGCTGTAGAACATCGCGTGCTCTTGAATGAACTGACGCTGGACGTGCTGCACAGATTCTCCCCTGCTTTTGAGCAAGATGTCTTCGACTATCTCAACCCCGAACATTCTCCAGCGCGCAAACGCTCTGAAGGCTCAACCTCACCTAAAGCGGTCAAAGCACAGCTGCGCTTTTGGAAAAAGTGCTGGGCAAGAGCGAGCGTCTGGCTCCTAACGGACAGGCTCATGCTGCAAAACAACGGAAAACAGGACGCTAAAGTCTGCTAAACCTGTTTGTGCTCACGCTTGAGCCAAAGCACTGCATTGGGCAATGCACAAAAAAACGTTTATTGCTTCCTCATAGATTTTTTGCTTTAGCGAAAATCATAATCACACAACAATTGCTTTTTTCACATCACTATGTCAGATAGCGCAACGCTTAAAGAGGAATCTTTAGACAAGACCTACAATCCCCAAACCATCGAGGCGCGCTATGCGTCGGAGCATTACGAGATGCTGGGCATCTACGAAGCAAACAGTGCACCAGTCTTACAAGGCAAGAAGCAGGCGTTTAGTATTCTCATGCCGCCGCCGAACATTACAGGCTCGCTGACAATGGGGCATGTGCTAAACCACACGATTCAAGACATCTTGATTCGCTATCACCGCATGATGGGCTATGAGTCGCTGTGGTTACCGGGTACCGATCATGCAGGGATTGCAACGCAAACGCGTGTAGAGCGAGAACTGCGAAAAGAGAAAAAAACACGCTACGACTTAGGGCGCGAAAAATTCCTAGAGCGCGTCTGGCAATGGCGCAATGAATATGGCGATCTCATTCTCAAGCAACTGCGTCGACTGGGTGTCTCTGCTGATTGGCGACGCAACCTCTTTACAATGGATGAGCGCGCCTCAAGAGCCGTGATATTGGCTTTTATCAAACTCTATAACGACGGACTCATCTATCGTGGCAAACGCATCATCAACTGGTGTCCGGTCTCGCAAACAGCGCTCTCCGATGAAGAAGTCGTCATGAAAACACAAACCGATAAACTCTATTATGTGCGCTACTTTTTGAAAGACAACCCCGAACGCTTTATCACGATTGCAACAGTTCGCCCAGAGACCATGCTGGCTGATGTGGCAGTGGCTGTCCATCCACACGATGAGCGCTACCGTGAGATGATTGGCAAATATGTAATTGAGCCACTGACCAAAAGAGAAATTCCGATTATTGCTGACGACTATGTCGATCCAGCATTTGGCACAGGTGCGCTAAAAATTACGCCAGCCCACGATGCAAATGATTACCAAATCGGACAACGGCATCACTTGCCCTTCATCTGCGCAATTGACAAAACGGGCAAGATTGAGCAAGGCTTCGGTGAGTTTTCGGGTCTCGATAGATTTGTTGCTCGAAAAAAAGCAGAAGAAGTGCTGCGCGCACAAGGCAACCTTGAAAAAGCGGAAGACTACACGCATAATGTAGGCTATTCCGAGCGTGCAGATGTGGTCGTTGAGCCCTATCTCTCGGAGCAATGGTTTGTCAAGATGCAGCCACTGGCGCAGCCTGCCTTAGAAGCTGTCGAAATGGGCATCATCAAGTTTTATCCCGAGCGATGGATAAATACCTATCGGCATTGGATGACACAGATTCAAGACTGGTGTATTTCACGTCAACTCTGGTGGGGGCATCGCATTCCTGCTTGGTACGATGATGAGGGTAAGTTCGTCGTAGCACAAACACACGATGAGGCAGAAAAGTATTATGCCGAAAAGTATGGTCAGCGCCCAGCCTCACTGCGTCAGGATGAAGATGTATTGGATACATGGTTTTCATCATGGCTATGGCCACTTACCACATTAGGCTGGGACGGTACAAACACTATGGACACTGATGACTTCAAAGCGTTTTATCCAACCACAACACTCGTTACCGGACCAGACATTATTTTCTTTTGGGTCGCACGCATGGTTATGGCAGGATTGTATTTCAGAGCAAGTGATAAGGAGCGACATGCACTCTTTCTCAGCGAAGGAGAATGGTCGAAAGAAAAGCGCACGGCTTATTACCAGAACAATGTACCTTTCCGCAATGTGTATTTCACCAGCATCATTCGTGATGGACTGGGGCGCAAAATGTCTAAGTCGCTTGGCAATTCTCCCAATCCACTCGATGTCATTGAAAAGTATGGTGCAGATGCTATGCGCTTTACCACAATTTTTCTTGCACCGGTAGGTCAAGATGTGCGCATGGAAGTGACCAAAGATCAAGACACACCACAAATGGAGCAAGGACGAAACTTTGCTACCAAAATCTGGAATGCGGCACGATTCCTATTGATGAAGCGCAGCGAAGTGTTCAGCGATCTTGACAGATTTGCGCAACGCTATCATAGACTAGCGCTAAATCAGGTCGAGACAAAAAACGCTCGACCTAATAGAGCAGTGGATATTTTCACGCCTCTCTTCAACACTTCATGCGTATCACAGCGCGGTGGCGCAATTTCGCATCAACGAGCTAGCAAAAATTCCATACGACTTCATTTGGAGCGATTACTGCGATTGGTTTGTGGAAATGCTCAAAGTAAAACTGCAGTCGAGCCTCTTGCAAGAGGAGCGTGAAGCAATGCTCTGTCATGCAATACTCGTCTTTGAATCAGCCATAGCAATGCTGCACCCGATTATGCCGTTTATCACTGAAGCGCTCTGGCAAAACCTTGCACCGCGTCGTAAAGATGAAAGCATTGCAACACAAGCAATTCCGCAGCCTGTAGAAGCGCATATTCAGCTAGAGATAGAGTCGCAGTTTGAAGTGCTCAAAGGTGTGGTAACTCAGGTGCGCAGTGTGCGCAGCACATTAGGCATTGCCCCGTCGCTCATTGCTGATACACTGATTAAAGCGACCTCCGAGCGTGAGGCTAAGATGCTAGCAGAACAAGCCGCACTTATGGAACGGCTTGCGCGTATCACGCTCAGGGTCGGTACAGACCTCAAGAAGCCCAAAGGTGCTGCCTCTGCTATTGTCAATGGTCAGGAAATTTACATCGTGCTCGAAGGACTAATTGATTTTGAAAAAGAAAAAGCGCGCCTTGCAAAAGAGATTGAAAAGACACTGAGCTACATTCGCCAGATTGAGGCAAAACTCAGTAACGAGAGTTTTCTGTTGCGCGCACCCGCCGCAGTCATTGAGGCAGAACGGCAAAAACTCAGTGAGGCAACACTGACGCTGAAAAAACTTCAAGACAGTGCACATAGCCTTGCCTAACTAGCATAGTTGAACCTGAAGCACAAAAACCAGACCACGACAACGCATGGGAGAACTTTTCCTTTGGGGATTCATTTTTGTTCTCAGTCTGAGCACACTCATTACAGCTTCAAGATTTTTTACCAATGCAGCGGAAGTTGTGGGACTGGCGCTAGGCATGTCGCCTTTCGCAGTTGGCGTGGTTATTGTCTCTGTTGGGACATCGCTACCTGAACTTGTGTCAGCGGTGGTAGCCATCAGCAAAGAAGCGTCAGAAATTGTATCAGGTAATGTGATTGGTGCATCAGTGTCAAATCTTTATTTCGTGCTGGCGCTGTCAGCACTGTTCTCAAAGCGCAGAATCGATCTGGGCGATCAATACATTCTGATTGACCTCAATTATCTTTTGGGTGCAGCGTTTCTGCTGTCGCTCATGATGATAGATGGAAAAATCACACTGAGTGAGGGCGTGTTAGGACTGTGCGCATACATTGCATACATGTTTTACTTGCTACGCGAGAGCAATACCGAACAAGACATTTTGCTAAGTGAATCCGTCAAAACGGTCAGCAACAAAGGCAAAGTGCGCGCGCAAGACCTTGGGATATTGGTAGCAAGTGGCGTCTTCATTTACTTTGGAGCAAACTATACCATTGAAGCCTTAGAGCACATTGCCGAAGCCTTGCAGATTAGCAAAGCCATTGTCTCTGTAACCGTGCTCTCCTTTGGCACAACACTTCCCGAAGCAGTCATCAGCGCAACTGCATCGCACCAAGGCAAAGGCGAAATTGCGGTCGGTAATATCCTCGGATCATGCATTTTCAATAGCCTTGCAATTACAGGCATTGGGTCACTTGTCGGTACAATAATTGTGCCCGCTGAAGTTCTCCGCTTACCCCTGCCAGTGTACGGCGTAGGCACACTGCTCTTCTACTTACTGACACTCGATAAGAAAGTCTCGCGCTGGGAGGGATTGCTCTTCCTCGTAATTTATGTGCTCTTTATTCTCAAAGTTGCTGGTCTATGAGTGTGCAGCGTAGGCACGTTTTGCCGCTTTGAACTTTTGTGCAATGCCTATGGCAATAATGAGATTGCTAAGCGTGAGCAAACTTTCTGCAAAACCGTGCAACACATCATCGTGCGTCAGGGTAGGATAGCCGCGCACATTGACAGCAAAATGTGTGCAGACAATCGTAACAGCTACAAACACCAGCACGAACCAGAAGCCAAATACGGTAAGACCCGAAAAGACCGTTTTGTCCTTGCGATACAGCACAAGCAGCGACAGAAGAAAAAGAAAATAAACTGCGCTGGAAAGTTGCATTGCATAGGTAGAAATCGCAGCTGACAGAGAGGCTCCACTGTCGTGGAGCAAAAACACACCACTGAGACTTGCAATTGCTGGTGCTCTCGAGCTTGGCTGCAGAATAATACTTATAGAAGCATAAAGCAACGCAATGCTGCCAAATAAGTTAATCACCTTCGAAGCATTGAGCCAAAATTCAACTGAATCCCCTGTAAGATGATAAATAATGACGCACATCCCGCCAGACCAATGTGGAAGCATCAGTAACGCAAAGCGCTCAATATCCTTGCGACCGATAAACTTACCATATCGGTAGAGCAAGATAGACGCAACTACCCACTCTACCATTGAAGAAATGTGAACCACCCAAGTAGGAAAAGATAACAGCATAGTACTCTACTTTGACTGTAAATGTATCGCAAGGACGAGCAATGTGCAAATATCTATTGCATCTCTAGTAATGCGGCACTTACAAATGCACACAATGCCGCTGAAGGTCTTGCTAAACGCATACTCAAACAAGCTAACTTCAAGCAACAACTTGATACTGGTAGGCTTGTTCTATCAAGGGCATCGTTCGATCAATGTCTGAAAAGTCTTTCAGCTTAACTTCCACATCGCCTGTGCCCCAATGCCCTACCTTGCTCACATCTCGGCAGAAAGCGTATTGTCTGACTTCTTGAAGCGGTAAGTTGAGATAGAGTTTCAACCCCGAACGTTGTGGAACAACGGAAAGAAAGGCTCTGCCTTTTGCCCGATAGGTGATACAGTTCTTTAAGACATCTTCTTCAACACCTGCCAAACTCAGCACCCTATCTTGCAAATCTTCAAACAGCTCGAGTACTTCACCCGTCAAGAAGTCGCCGTTGCGCATTGTCTCAAAGGTGTAAGCCCGCTCGGTGTCTGTTGAGACTTGCTCTTGAATGTTTTGCTTGCCAAAGTATGCCCAAATCTCCAAACATTTCTCGGCTAATGCTTCGCCT